>JAGIXO010000070.1 GCA_026122915.1 Candidatus Electronema nielsenii
ACGAAGGGGCTTGTGGAAAAGTTTTCTTGCAGGCTGCTTTTTTTGCCGCCTTATTCCCCTGATTTAAACCCAATAGAAAAATTTTGGGCTGACATGAAGGCGAAAATTAAAAAAATAGCTGACGATGTCAAGAGTTTAAGCGTTTGCGTCGAGACGGTTTTTTAGACGATCTGAAAACTGAAATACTATATGCGAATCTGGGACATCAGTCCGGGCTATCTCAACCGGCAGAGCCTGCTGGGTGAACATCGTGAACTGCACGGAATTGCTTCAATTCTTGTCAACGGCAAAAAAGGTTATTCACGTCACCCAGAAACCCTCCGTTGGGTTGGTTACGAACAAGCTCTGGCGCAACGGCACCGGCAGTTAGCCTGCGAAATGGCTCTGCGGGGCTACAGAGAGCAGTCGCCGGTGCTGATTCAACTCGGCAGCGGAGCGATTTGGCCAACAATTTATATAGATCAGCCTGAGAAGCAGTTCGCACTGCTCAAGGCCAAATATGCCGAACGCGAATCTGGGCGAATACCTCTGCCGCGAAATGCCCAACAGCTTTGGAGTCAGCACAAGTACTCGGTACTGGCCCGTGATGTGCAGCTCTACAAAGATATAGGCCGGGCGATTGCTGGGGGCAGGGCAGATTTCGCCCGAATAGCCCAGCAACTGACTGAGTTACTGCGAGTGCCGCCTTCTGCTGGTAGGGTGAAAAATGCGCTTCAGCATATTTGGAGCCATGTTGCTGATCTCGCTCCTGCGCCGGAAGAAAACCCAGAAACTTGGTCATTGCGCAAGCTGTTGGAGGAGACGCAGCACCGTGCTTTGCTCCACAAAGAGCCATACCTAATGGCCTCCACCGCTTTGGGTGAGCTGATGATGTGGTGTGAATAGGTTCGCTTATTTTTGCTCAATTTGGCAATGAAGTACTGTCCCCTTGCCCTGAGCCGCGCATTTATGCTAAAGTCCTGCATCAAACTTAGGCTTAAAATCTTCTCCCCCGGAAACCAACATGCTGTCGCAGAACGATTACACTGCCCTGCTCCTCGACTTCCTCCGTTCGTCGCCCACCGCTTTTCATGCCGCCAGCACTGCTGCCGCGTTGCTGCGAGGCAAGGGTTTTGTCCAGCTTGATGAGCAGGAAAGTTGGAATCGTTTACCTGTGGGAAAATATTTTGTTCTCCGCAATGACTCCAGCCTGCTTGGGTTTACTTGGCACGGCGGGCAGCCAAGCAGCGGCTTCAAAATGATCGGCGCACACACGGACAGCCCAGTGCTCAAAGTTAAACCAAACCCGCTGCGCAAGGAGCAGAACTGCCTCCAGCTGGGGGTAGAGATTTACGGCGGCGCGTTGCTCCGGCCTTGGTTTGATCGCGAGCTGTCCTTAGCTGGGCGGATTGCTTGGCAGGAAGCGGACGGTAGGCTTTGCTCTGCCTTGCTGGATTTTCAGCGGCCTGTGGGCATTATTCCCAGCTTGGCCATCCATCTCCATCGCGAGGCCAACAAGCAGCAAGAAATCAACAATCAAACCGATATGGTGCCGCTGATCGGTCTGATTGAAAGTGGGTCTATTGATTTTCAGCAGATACTGCGCGAGCAGCTGCACCATCAGCAGCCCAAAGCCCAACCTGCTGGGTTCATTGACCACGAGCTATTTTTCTACGATGCCATGCCACCATCGCTAACCGGTCTATCCGAAGAATTCATCGTCAGTGCGCGGTTAGACAATTTGGTTTCCTGCTTCGCCGCTGTCCAAGCCTTATTAACGGCGAATACCGACGAAAATTGCCTCATTATTCTTAATGATCATGAAGAAGTGGGCAGCACGTCCGCTGTTGGAGCGCAAGGGCCGTTTCTGCGGGACATCTTAGAGCGGCTGCTGCCGGATGCAGAAAACCGCCAGACCGCCCTGCGTAGTTCTTTCTTTATTTCCGCAGACAACGCCCATGCTGTTCACCCTAATTACGCGGCCAAGCATGATCCGCAGCATCTGCCGCACTTAGGCAAGGGGCCAGTGCTGAAATTCAACGCCAATCAGCGGTATGCGACCAATGCCGCCTCGGCCGCCCGCTTTCGGCAACTTTGCGCTCAAGCTGAGGTGCCGGTGCAGGACTTTGTTTCTCGCAGCGACTTAGCTTGCGGCTCCACTATCGGCCCGTTGACCGCTGCCGGAATCGGTATTGACACTGTTGATATTGGCATTCCGTCTTTGGCCATGCACTCGATCCGCGAAACCGCCGCCTGTATAGACTGCTGGCATCTTTATCGCGTGCTGCGCTGCTTTTTTTAGAGCGGCATCTCTGGCACACTGTGGCAGAAAAAATAAAAGCGAAACGAAAACAATATGTTCAGGTAAACACGTGATTGTGCTGGTTGACAGGTGCCACAATTTGGTGTAGAAGCATTGTCCAACCTGCATCATATCTGAACGATTCCCGAATAGTGCTTTTGACCGGCGCAGCTGGCCGGTTCTGGAACCTTTTTCAAGTAAGGAGAGTATCATGGCTTTTTCGAGGAGAAATTTTCTCAAATACGCCGCCATGTCCGCTGGAGGCACGCTGATTGCCGACACGCCGTTTCTCTCGGCTCGTGCCAGAGCTGAAGCGGAAGGTGGCAATGTCCGGTACGTGCCGACCAGCTGCGAGATGTGCTTCTGGAAATGCGGCGCAATCGCCAAGGTGGAGAAAAACAAGCAAGGCGAAGATGTGGTGGTGAAGCTGGAAGGTAATCCGCTTCACCCGCAGAGTATGGGCAAGCTCTGCGCCCGTGGTCAGGCTGGTATTGGCCAGCTCTACGATGAAAACCGCCTGAAACGACCGATGATTCGTACCGGCGAGCGCGGCGACGGTCAATACAAGGAAGTCAGCTGGGAAGAAGCCCTCAATTACGCCGCAGATAAGCTCAAGGCGGTGATTGAGAAATACGGCCCAGAGTCGATTGCGATGCTGTCACATGGCTCGCCGGGCGACTATTTCACCAATCTGCTCAAGGCATTAGGCAGTGGCAACATCGCCTTTTCTTCCTTTGCCCAGTGCAAGGGCATTCGTGATGCCGCTTGGGAGTTGACCTTTGGCCACAAGCCCGGTTCCAGTTGCGAGCGAGTTGATTTGAAAAACAGCAAGGTGATTGTCCTACTCGGCACCCACTTGGGCGAGAACATGCACAACTCGCAGACCCAAGAATTTGCTGAGGCCGTGGGACACGGAGCCAAGATCATCTGCGTTGATCCTCGCTATTCCACTGCTGCCTCGAAAGCCTCGCTCTGGCTGCCGATCAAGCCCGGCACTGACACCGCCCTGCTGCTGACATGGATGAACATCATCATCAGCGAGGAACTGTACGACAAAGCATACGTCGAGCAATACACGGTTGGCTTTGAGCAGTTGAAAGAATCGGTTAAGCAGTACACTCCAGAATGGTGCGCCAAAGAGACTGATCTGCAAGAAGCCGACATTGTTGCGGCAGCACGGGATTTGGGTCGTTACGCACCCAACGTGGTGATTCATCCTGGTCGTCATGTGGCGTGGTACGGCAATGATGCCCAGCGTTCGCGGGCAACAGCTATTCTCAACGCCATTCTTGGTACGTGGGGTCGTCCCGGCGGCATGTGGCTGCCTGCGAAAGGAAAATTTGCCAGCTTTAACGACGGCTATCCCAAGTATTCCGATCCTGCTAAGGCACCGGTGATCAAGGGCGATTACCCCTTTGCCGGTGGCGAAGGCTTAACCCAAGTGGTGCGGGATACAACCATTACTGGTCAGCCTTATCCGATCAAAGCGTGGTTCATCTGCGGCACCGATGCGATGAAGGCACTGCCTGACCAGAGGCAGACACTCAAGGCCATTGCCAATCTTGATCTGATGATCGCGGTTGATATTCTGCCTTCAGAGACAGCGATGATGGCTGATATCATCCTCCCAGAATGTACTTATTTAGAGCGACATGATGGTTTGTTTAAGGTAGAAGTTCGTGAGGCCGGCGTGGGTCTTCGACAGCCTGCGGTGGAGCCGATGTACGATACCAAGCCCGCGTGGTGGATTGCCAGCGAGCTGTGCAAAAAGATGGGTTTGGCTGATTTTGCGGTTAAAGACAGCTGGGAGGCGCGGATGCGCCGTCAGGCCACAGCGTGGGGTATTGACTACGACAAGCTGGCCGATACCGGCTATGTCAGTCTTCCTGACAGTGCTTTCCCCTACATCACTGCTGACAATCAGCCAGAGTTCAAAACCGATTCAGAGAAAATCGAGCTGTTCAGTAAGAAACTTGAGGAGCACAACTTTGATCCAGTCCCCAAATACGAGCCAACTGATGAGCCAGAAAAGGGGATGTACCGTCTTCTCTATGGCCGCAGTCCGGTGCATACCTTTAGCCGAACGATCAACGATCAATGGCTCTGGGAGCTGTATAAGGAGAATCAGGTCTGGTTGAACAAAAAAGAGGCTGAATCACTCGGCGTGAAAGACCGGCAGTACGTGCGCTTAGAGAATCAGGACAAGGTCGTTAGCGATCCTATTCAAGTAAAAGTGACTGAGCGTATCCGTCGCGACTGTGTGTATATGGTGCATGGCTTCGGTCATAATGCGCCTCGCTTGAGCCGCGCGCATAAAAGTGGTGCGGACGATCAGCAGCTCATAACCAGATATAAGGTGGACCCAATCACCGGAGGAACCGGGATGCGGGTCAACTTTGTCAAGATCATCAAGGAGGCCTGAGAATGCCCAGATATGTCATGGTCATTGACCAGTCACGCTGCGTTGCCTGCATGGCCTGCGTAGTCGCCTGTAAACGTGAGAACGATGTTCCGGCAGAACACTACCGCACCCGCGTGGTGGAGATGGTGCGGGGCGAGTTTCCTCGGTTACGGAGCGAGATGCGTTCCGAACTGTGTAATCATTGCGACAACCCGCCCTGCGTCAACATCTGCCCCACCGGAGCTTCACACAAGCAAGCAGACGGAACCGTTCAGATCAACCGCCGCAAATGCGTGGGCTGCAAAGCCTGTATCACCGCCTGCCCTTATGATGTTCGCTACATCAACGAGGAGCATGGGTATGCCGATAAATGTTCTTTCTGCCAACACCGGCTCAAAGAAGGCAAAGAGCCTGCCTGTGTCGCTACCTGCATCGGTAGATCAAGAATGTTCGGTGATCTCGACGATCCGAACAGCGAGGTCAGCCAGATTTTGCGCGAAACGAGCTGGCGGACACTCAAGCCTGAAGTCGGCACCAAGCCGAATGTCTATTACATCAACCAGTTTCCTCGGAAGAGCTGAGGAGGACGCACTATGGAATTGAACATTGTCGGCACGAACGCCATCACCTACCCAGCGATGCACGTCTGGGACTGGCGGGTGGCTATTTATCTTTTTCTCGGCGGATTATCCGGTGGCCTCATGACCATGAGCGCGATCAATTACCTCCGTCCCAACAGAACGCCAGAGAGCACCTGTTCGTGGCAGATTCCGGTCTTGGCTCCAATCTTGCTGACCATCGGCCTGTTCTTCCTCAACCTCGATCTGGAGCGGAAGCTCAACGCCTTCTGGTTCTACCTGACCTTTAAGCCGGTCTCACCCATGAGCTGGGGCGCGTGGATCGTCTTGATCATCTATCCGCTGATGATACTGTACGCGCTGGCCTCGTTACCCAAAGACGTAAAGGGTAAGATCATCACCAATCCTGCGATCAGGAACGCGGCAGATACCTTGCAGCCCTATCTGCTGCTCTTGGCCAAAGTAAATGTGATTGCAGGCATTATATTAGCGATCTATACGGGTGTTCTGCTTAGTACCCTTGTGGCAAGACCGCTGTGGAACTCGGCTATTCTGCCGGTACTGTTCTTGACCAGCGGCATGAGTGCAGGCGCAGCAGTGATGATCATTGTCGCGCAAAGCAAAGAGGTCAAGCTGTTCTTCACCAAGATCGATATTTGGCTGATCATCACTGAGGTGGTCGTGCTGCTGCTGTTCTTTTACGGGCATTACACCGGCGATGCCGCCCACCGACAGGCGATCATGCCGTTCTTTAGTGGATCGCATGAGTTCTTCCCGTACTTCCTTAGCATTGTCGCGCTGGGCGTATGCTTACCCTTAGCGATTGTGCTGAAGTTCCTTGAAGTCACAGGTGAACACACGGAAGAGCTGACCACCTCTGGTCTGCTCCTGATGAACGCCAGCGCAGTGCTGGTGCTGATCGGCGGCGCGGTGATCCGTTTCGCGATAGTCTATGCGGGTCAGCTCTCCGGCTACGGCGGGTATATGTAAGCTCGTCGCATAGTGCAACGATGTAACCAACAGGGCGGGACACAGGGAGTCGCCCCTACACCACAGATTGTGACATCTTCTGTAGGGGTAGGCCCCTGTGCCTGCACTGACCCCAGCGGCAAAGTCTGGGGCAGTTATCTGCACGGTATCTTTGATAGCGACCTTTTCCGCCGTTGGCTGATCAACCGCTGGCGGGCTGCCAAAGGGCTGCCGTCGTTCAGTGGACAGGGTGCGCACTACGACCTTGAACCCGCCTTAGACCAGCTGGCCGAAGTCCTGCGCTGGAATTTAGATATGAAGGCGATTTACCGGTTGCTGGGGGTGTGAACTGCTGGTGCCTATGCAGCAGGGCTTATCGCAGCGGGGAAAATCCTAAGCTAATGGGATTCTAAATCCCAAGCTAATGGGATTTGAAATCCTAAACGTTTGGGATTTACATTCCTAAGCTAATGGGATTCTCATTCCTAAGCTTTAGGAAGCTCAATCCTAAGCGTTTGGGATTTTCAGGCCCAAGCGTTTGCGGGTTTATTTCTCTATCCGGTTCAGTACATCCTCGATAACATTCTGGTAATTCAATTTGATGCCAAACAGCTCTGGTTGCCCATCAAGATACCTATTTAGCTTCTTTGCCAGCCAGCGCAGCTTTCTATCCTTGCTGTTCGCCTTTGCCATAGCCAGCACTTTCTCTTGATCGCCCGCGCTTTCGATGTGCACGCCCTTGAGCAGGTCTTTCACGCTGTATGCCTTTTTCGTGCCTTCCGGGACAAAGCGTTCCACGCCTTGTTCAAGGTTGTTGAGCAGGCTCTCGTAATCAACAGAGACAGTCAGATTATCTGGCAGAGGCAGGCGTTCGCTCACCTTCAATCCTTCAAAGTCAGCATGGAGTTCGCGGAAGGTGAGGCAAATGAGCGCGAGGAACAGTTTACTGTCCTTGCCCGTCACTGTGATCTGAATGCGCCTTGCCTCCTTGTCCTCTTGAACCACTGCCGTTGCATCGAGCATGGGATTCTCCAAGACAACGCCGCGCCGCCAGCGCAGATTGTCTTTGATCTCCTTATGCCGTTTGACAATGAAACGCGGCATGATGGAGGGCGGGAAGAAGTCCTCATAGCGCAGTTCAAAGCGAAGCGCACCCTCTTCTGCAAAGGTAAAGGAAGGCGCTGCCTCACCGAGGAGCTGGGGAATGAGTACCTCTTCGCCAGCCAGCTCGTAGCACAGCTCGAACTTCTTCATCAGCTTGATGATATAGTTGTGATCACGCCGCTCGTAACGGTAGTCATCGCCCTGCTGCCATTGTAATATCTGCTTGAGATCATCAAGTTTGAGCAGTCCTTTGCTGACGGCCAGCGATTCAGCGTTGATAATCTTATACACCGCGCCTGTCACCCACTTAGGAGCAAGGACGTGATTGTACTCCAACTCAAACTCGGTAAAGTGAATGAAAATGCCAAGATCGTGAAGGAAATCCAGCAGCACACTACGGCTGATCTCGCCCTTCACCCCGGCTTTGAGGCAGGTGTCCTCGAACTGCTCGCAGCTGATGTGCGGCTCTTGCATCTGCTCCAGTCTTTCCTTTGCCCGTAACCAGCTCATGGGCCACTGATTCTTGGTCATAGGCAGGTTGTCTAACACCTCGTTCATGGCCTGCCGCAACTCTTCAATGCCGTAGTTTCTTGGGCAGGAAGTCCGGTAGAAATCAACAATGAACGGGTATTTCTCTTTCAGAAAACGCTGGTTGAGATCAAAGCTCGGATTGGTGTCGTACTTGTTCAACACCACCAGTACGGGCGAGCGACCACCGAAGGTTTCAATATACCTCAGCCAGTGTTCGGGCCGCTCGTCGCGCCTGCCATCGAGGACAAGAACGTACAGGCTGCGGCGAGAGAGGAAGAACTGGTGGGTGGCCTGCATGATCTCCTGACCGCCAAAGTCCCAGAGCTTGCAGCGGATTGACCGGGATGCGCCTGCGAGTGTCAATTCCTCTATCCTGATGCCGTGCGTGGTAGGCTCGTGCTTGTCAAACGGCTCACCTTTTAGGCAGCGGGTGAGCGAGGTCTTGCCCGATGCGCCCTCACCCACAAGGATGACCTTGACCTCCGCCACTTCCTTGGTACCGCCTTCCGCTTCGGCGAAGTATTCGCGTACTGCTTCGATGCCTTGTTCAGCGAGTTCGTAAGGTGGGGAGACAAGGGGGTTGTAGTGAAGATGAAGCCTTTTTAACTTGGTCAGTTGAACGATCTCTGGTGGTAGAGTGGTAAGGTGGTTGTTGTGAAGGAGAATCGCTTTTAGGTTGGTGAGCTGGACGATCTCTGGAGGGAGCGAGGAAAGCTGGTTGTAGCCAAGCAAAAGCGCGGTGAGATTTTTTAGCTGGAAGAGTTCGGGAGGAAGGACAGTTAAGTCGTGGAAGTTCAGATCAAGCACCGTTTCCCCTGTCTCCGCCGCGTCTTTAATTCGCCGCAACGCTTCTTCTTTGCTCATTGTCTTGTTCCTCCGTGAGTGTTATTGCCGCAACCATGTAGGGACACGACATGTCGTGTCCCTACGGCCTGTC
>JAGIXO010000071.1 GCA_026122915.1 Candidatus Electronema nielsenii
CCGCGACTACATCATCGGTTTGGAGGCGGTGCTGCCCACGGGCGAAATCATCAAGACCGGCGTGCGCACGGAAAAAGGCGTGGTCGGCTACGATCTGACCCGGCTGCTGATCGGCTCGGAAGGCACGCTGGCGGTCTTCACCAAGCTCATCCTGCGCCTGCTGCCGCTGCCGGAAGCCAAGTCCACCTTCCTGCTCACCTTTGCCGAGCTGGCCGAGGCGACCAAGCTGGTGGCGGAAATCCTCGCTGCCGGACTGCTGCCCTGCACCCTCGAATACATGGACAGAACCGCGATTGCCGCTGTGCGCGACCGGCTGAAGCAGCCGCTGCCGGAGGGAACTGCGGCTCTGCTTTTGGTGGAGTTTGACGGCACGGCGGACGAAGTGGCGCAGCAGGCGGCCCGCTTCGCCAAGTTTGTTGCGGAAAAAGGCAATTGCGTTCTCCGCCAGGCTGCGGACGAGCAGGAGACAGCGGAACTTTGGCTGGCTCGGCGTTCGATCTCGCCTGCGGTGCTCTCGCTCAGGCCGCACAAAATCGCCGAGGACGTGGTGGTGCCGCGCTCAAAGATACCTGATCTGGTTGCCTTTACCGAGCAGCTTGCTGTTGAACTGAACCTGCTCATCCTCACCTTTGGTCACGCAGGTGATGGCAACATCCACGTCAACATCATGCTCGACAAGAGCGATCCCGATGAACACCGCAACGGCCTTGAGGCCAAAGAGCGGCTGTTCCGCTTTGTCCTCAGTCTCGGCGGCACGCTTTCCGGCGAGCACGGCATCGGCATCACCAAATCCGCCTTTCTGCCGCTGGAGATTGACCCGGCCAGTCTCCAGCTCATGCGCAAACTGAAGCAGCTTTTTGATCCGAACGGCATTCTTAATCTATGCAAAATCTTTCCAAAATTCTCCGCTTCTACCTAATGTGCAACTGCGTAACTCATAGTCAATTTTAAAAGAGGGTGCGGGCGTGACAAGGGCTGTTGACGATTGGGCAGGGGCAATTATGTTCAGCAGAGGCTACCGCTCTCCCGTGCGCAGCAAAGCATCGAGCGTGATGACTTCGAGAATGGTTTTTCGGGAGCAGCACGGAGGGCGGGAGGTAGGCTGGGTTGAGGAACGAAACCCAGAAGAAGTTCCGGCCCCTTCCGGGGCCGGTTTTCAGAACTACCGAAGAAGCGTGAGCAAAAGCACGATGATTTGCACTATTTGCTTGTAGCTAACTCGGATTTCCATTGTCATCTTTATCATATATCCTCATATGAATAGAGATGGCGGCACCGCCAACTATTATTAAGTCGGCATTTATAACGCGCCATTGCATGGCGCGGCCCTCGGCTTACCGCGAATGGCCTTGAGCAGCAGCACGGTTCATGAGTTTTACCATTCTCCTGAATTAAGGTACAAGAGTACACCTGCACCCTGTCCTCACAAGCTCCGCACCTTTAGCGGTTTACTATACCGCAATCCAGAGTGTAGTTGCACTCTGAAATCTTCCTTCCTCACTGTACACGGTTAGATAGAGTCAATAAGGTTAGTTATTGGTCTTACCTTTGTCTCAACAGACAAATACATTCACCATGTTGTTGTGGGGGCATTGTATTCACTACGGCATGATTGATCGGTCAATTATAAGCACCGGGACTCCCGCTGTCAACAAGGAAAGAGCCTCTTCTCCATCTCCATCAACAGTCCGGCTAAACTTGCCGCATCTCTGGCACTGACATAAACCCCGCCATTCGCCTGTAACGGCAGACCCTCCGGCAGTAGGTCCATCTTGTTATAAACCCGCAGGCAGGGAATCTGTTCCAGCTCAAGTTCGTGCAGCAGGCTATCCACCACTTCTGCCTGCTGCTGCCACGCCGGATTCGCCAAATCAATCACATGCAGAAGCAAGTCAGCCTCAGACAGCTCTTCGAGCGTTGAGGCAAAGGCCTTGAGCAGTTCAGCAGGCAGATTGCGGATAAATCCCACAGTGTCTGTCAGCACTGCCTCAGTGCCGCCAGGCAGCCGGAAGCGGCGCGAGGTGGGGTCAAGAGTGGCGAACAGCATGTCCTCGGCGAGAATGTCCGCGCCGGTCAGACTGTTGAGCAGGGTGGATTTGCCCGCGTTGGTGTAGCCGACCAGCGAAACCACCGGCACCTCATGCTTGCGGCGGCGGCTCCGGCGATGATAGCGCTGGCTACCCACTTCTTTCAGCTCATCAGCGAGCCGAGCGATGCGATCTTTGATCCGACGACGGTCGATCTCTAACTTGGTCTCGCCTGGCCCGCGTGCGCCGATGCCACCGGTGAGCCGAGAGAGCGAATCATCTCTGGAGGCAAGAAAAGGGAGCAGGTATTTGAGCTGGGCCATCTCGATTTGCAGTCTTCCCTCGCGTGACAGGGCGCGAGAAGCGAAGATATCAAGAATCAGCTGCGTGCGGTCGATCACCCGCAGGTCGGTGCGATTGGTGATGGAGCGCACCTGCGAAGGGGTCAGCTCTTGATCAAAGATAAGCAGATTAGCACCAGTGCTGATGCTCATCAGCATGATTTCCATCAGCTTGCCGCTGCCGAGGATAAAGCGAGGATCAACCCTACTGCGATGCTGAATCACCCGCTCGACTGCTTGCACCTTGGCGGCGCGAGCTAACTCGGCCAGCTCCAGCATCGAATCCGCTGTCTCTGTCCGTGAACCAGTGCTGACTGAAATGAGAATGGCTCGCTCTTGGCCTTGATCGACCTTACGCAGCAGTTGAAGCCGGGCTAACTGTTCCTCGATAGTTTCAATCAAGGCGAGACAAGAAAACTGCGGCGTAGCAGGATGCACTGGTTCCAGCAGCAGCCAGCCTTTTGCGCTGTCGGGCTGAACATGGGCAGTGTGCAATAGCTCAGTTTGACCGTCACGCAGAGTCAACACAGACATCAGGTCTAAGCGCAGGCAAACCATGTCCATGATGTCTTCCTCATCCGGGCCAGCTGTACCGAAATGAGTGTGGACGCAGCGTAGTCCGCAGAGCCGCCCCCCGCCGGTGCGCGATCTATCTAAGACCGGGATGACGATGCGGTCGTGATCACCGACAATAACCGTCTCCACCGTGCCAGAGCGATGAATGAGCAAACCAAGCTGCCGGTTCAGCTCCACTGATAAGATCATAAGACTGCGGGCAAGCTCTCGCCCAATCACTTCATCTGGGCTGACCTTTTTCCGTAGCAATTGTTCCAGCTGCCGGAGCTGGCTACTTTTGAGACCGGCGGTGCTGCCAACGATAGAAATAGCTCTACCTCCCTTAGCGTATCAGAATTCCACGTTTCCCAGCAGGATACCTTTTCTTTCTCGCTTTTTCAAGCAGGGGATTCAACAGTACCAGCTCATTCCCTTTCTTCTCCTTTGAAAAAATACCGACAACCGATTATCTTACTCTTGTTCTGCCGTCTGTAACTCAACTTGGGATGAAGAATGAAAAGAACGATAGGTCTGCCGGTAATAGCTGCATTGTTTTTGCTGACATTATGGCCAGCTCCTACGCTGGGGCAGTGGAATATGGGCAAGACGATCAAAGACCTGCTTACCAAACGATCCGAAGCAAAAGAAGAAGAGAAGAATGCACAAAACCCTAAGAAGACACCAACTCGTTTCAAGGACAATGGCAATGGTACCCTAACTGACAGTGCCACTGGTTTGATCTGGCTGAAAGATGCCAACTGCGTCGTCTTCTTCAAGGAAGATCGCTCTGCCAAGAACAGTCGCAACTGGACAGAGGCACGGGTTGCGGCGAACCGCTTGGCTCATGGTTTCTGCGGCCTATCCGATAGCTCCAAGCAAGGTGAGTGGCGGCTGCCTGATCGCGAGGAACTACTTACTGTTGCTAACGATATCACGGGAAAAGAGAAATGGTTGGCGAACGAAGCCTTCACCGGCATTCAACCATTCTATTACTGGTCATCCACTAAGGGCGATCTCTACCCAGACTATGCCTTCTACGTCAGCATGGTGCATGGCGTAGATAGCTATGCCTTTCAGCTCAACAGCTTCCACGTGCTGCCAGTGAAGAGCAAGCCGAAGCCGAAGTAAGCCCTCAGCAGGGCGCGCTACCCGGCGTTCGGGGGAAGGGTATCACATCGCGGATGTTGCCCATGCCGGTGACAAACTGCACTAAGCGCTCAAAGCCGAGGCCGAAGCCTGCATGAGGCACAGAGCCGAAGCGGCGCAAGTCCAAGTACCAGCTGTATTCCTCCAGATTCAGGCCCGCCTCAGTCATGCGGCCAGCGAGCAGGTCAAGCCGTTCCTCGCGCTGACTGCCGCCCACCAGCTCGCCAATGCCTGGCACGAGAATATCCATTGCCGCCACTGTGCGGTCGTCATCGTTGAGGCGCATGTAGAAGGGCTTGATGCTCTTCGGGTAATCCGTGACAATCACCGGGCGGCCTGCCAGCTCTTCGCACAAGAACCGTTCATGCTCGGATTGCAGGTCATTGCCCCATTGCACCGGGAAATCAAACTGCCTGCCTGACGTGCGCAGCGCATCCACTGCCTCGCTGTAGCTCATCCGCGCAAAAGGCTGCGCCTGCACTGCCTCCAGCTTTTGCAGCAGACCCTTGCTGACAAAGCGTTCAAACAAGTCCAACTCATCAGCGCAGTTGTTCATCACCGTGCCGACCAAATCCTTGATCAACGCCTCAGCAACTTCCATATCGCCTGCCAAGTCACAGAACGCCATCTCCGGCTCAAGCATCCAGAACTCAGCCAGATGCCGGGTGGTGTTCGAGTTCTCCGCCCTGAACGTCGGGCCAAAGGTATAGACCCTACCATGCGAGAGGGCGAATATCTCAGCTTGCAGTTGGCCGCTGACCGTCAGCCCGGCGCGACGGCCAAAGAAGTCCTGCTGGAACGGCTCCGGCCTGCGCAGCTGCTCCGCTGTCAGGGCGGTGACAGTGAACATCTCGCCTGCGCCCTCGCAGTCCGAGGTGGTGATGATCGGCGTATGTACCTGAAAGAAGCCCTGTTCCCGGAAGAAACGATGGATGGCGAAGTTCAGCTCAGAGCGGATGCGGGCCACTGCGCCAAAGGCGTTGGTGCGTGGCCGCAGATGGGAGATGGAGCGCAGAAACTCGACGCTGTGCCGCTTTTTCTGGAGCGGATAGCTCTCCGGGTCAGCATGGCCGATGATGCTCAGGCTCTCCGCCCGCAGCTCCACGGCCTGACCCTTGGCAGGCGAGGCCGCCAGCTTGCCGCAGACATGAACAGCACAGCCTGTGGTCAGCCGCCGCACTTCGCTTTCATAATTGCTCAGATTTGGCTCGGCCACCACTTGCAGCCCGGCTAAACAAGAGCCGTCCGTGACCTCGATAAAGCAGAGACTGCCAGAGTCACGGCAGGTGCGCACCCAGCCTTGCACCTCAACCGGCTGCTCTGTCGGGGCAGTGTGAAGCAGTTCTTTGATGCGTGGTTTCATGATAAGCACGACTCCTTCAAGATCACAGCTCAAGATGGTTGGGAAACGTTGGGACAAGGAGAGAACACTCAATGGCTCCGTCAGCGGAGAAGAACTGCATGGTTCCATCCTGAGCGCAGAGCCAGACCTCTTCCGCGCCGTGCGCCAGATACAGCATTCTCTTCCGCAGCATCTCGTGCGCAGTGTTGCCTGACGACAGCACTTCCACGCAGATTTCAGGGGCAACCGGACTCTCGGCCTCATGTTTGATCTGCTGCCACAGCGCATCGGAACACCAGACCACATCAGCAACCTTGGTGCCTTGTTCTGTGGCAATGGCAAACTCAGGTAAGGCTTTTCCTGTGTCCATAAGGCGGGTCAGGAGCCGTATGATTTCTCCCTGCAACGCAGAGTGATACAAGCGCACTGGACTCATCAGAATCTGTCCCTGTTCATTCAGCTCGATTTTATATGGCAGATCCTGCAAATGCGGATCAGCGCACACCTCTTGCCAGTTCATGCCCACCTCCTTGAGTGCATCAGATTGAATGCCTGCTTGTACCATACGTCGCCATGAGGTGCAACAATTCGCAACAGCTTGCCGCTGCACCACCCGCCACGCTCTCTTAGACCTCTTGCAGAAGCAGGGCAGGCACAGAGGCCTGCGCCTACAGAAGATGTCGCAATCCGTGGTGTAGGGGCAGACCCCTGTGTCCGCCCTGTTGTCCGTAGTACCCTGCCGTGGAGCAACTTGCGAGCTACCACTACATTACCCCGCCACGCTCTATTCCTTATTGCCACTCCGCTGCACTCGTGCTTCGCAGCCATCTTCAATGAACCATGCTCCACTGGCGTTGCCACGAAGATCATTGTCCTCGAAGATGCCGCCTCCGCCGCTATCTACCCAAATACCTTGCCAATCGTTCTTAGAGATGCTATTGCGCCGCAGGGTTGGGTTGCCGCCTTCACTGATCTGCACACCGCCCGCGTTGGCGAATATCTCGTTGTCCTCGAAGATGCCACCTGCGCCGTTCATCACCTTAATACCTACGTCACCGTTCTTGGAGATACGGTTACGGCGCAGGGTCGGCTTGCCGCCTGTCAATATCACCACCCCGAAACGTGCGTTGGCAAATATCTCGTTGTCCTCCAGTGTCCCCTTGCCATCCTTAAAGACAAAGACACCGCATGACCCATCATGAATGCGGTTACGACGCAGGCGCGGGTCTGCATAGTCATATATTGCCACACATACCAGACCTTGGTTGGAGATGTCGCATTCCTCCAGCTCAAGTCTGCCGTTGGCAAGCTCGACAGCACACGCATATTCTTCGTCAGTTTGGCGCAGGGTCAGGTTGGCAATTCGTCCATTGTCGGCTTTAAACAGAACAACAGCCTTGCCATCTGATTGAATCACAATCTCGCTTCGCTCTCCGTCTCCTATGATTTCAACCGGCTTATCAATCACAATGCCTTCTTTGTACAAGCCGGGCCGAACAAGTATTCGTGTGCCTGCTTTGACCGCCTTGAGTGCCTCAGTGATTGTCGTATAGTCGCCATTCCCTCGTTGATCCACCACCACGGTCGGCGGTTCAGTTTTTGCTGCTGGCGCAGGCTTTGGCTCGTGCTGTTGAATGTTGGTAACGGAGTGGCTTCTTTCCAACGCCGCCACAATCTGCTGCGCCATCTTTGCAAGGGTTTCGCAAACCTGCTCCGAGTCGAATGGCTTGAAGCGCAAGGGCCGCCAGTCCACATACTGCCGGGCAGCGATAATCTTTGCCAGCGGGTCAAGTTCCAGCTTGGCTTTATCACTCAGCACAGGGCAGGTGACGTAATAGACCGGCAGAATCAAATCGCTACGGCCCAGCTCCTTTTCCCGCTTGAGGAAACGTTCCAACTCCGCACGACAGGCAGTGCTTTTGAAGAATGCAGGCGTGATGATCGGCAGCAGAAAGGTGGTAGCGTCGAGCGAATCGTTGATGCGCTCCTCCCACGGCTGGCCCAAGGCAATGTCCTTCTTGTCTTGAAAGATGTCGAACGGCTCGCCAGTCTGCATCCGCACCTCACCACTCAAACGTTCGCGGAACTGAGTCAGCCGCCCCTGCTCATGCTGGTCATCTAAATTCACATAACTCAGAAAAGCAAGTGGTGTCCGGCTCATCTCAACTTTCTCCGCAGCGGTCTTGGTTGCTTGTTCCTGCATCAGCCGTATAATAACTGTGTTTCTGCCGCGCTGCAAGCGGTTCAGATTGCGCGGCTGCCGGTGACAGCAGAGCGTCATTGCACGTGACAGCAGGCTGTCACCATAAGCAACACTACGCTGTCACTTGCTGTGACACTACGCTGTCACTGTATATTTCCCCAGCCTGCCGCAGAAACAATAATCCTGTTGACAAATCATCTGACGTGTTTTAGCTTTGTCTTGATGCGCTACGACCTTCCTGCATCTCTTCCTTTCCTCTCACCGGAGAACAGTCATGAGCATACAATGGCGACCTGAACCGAATCCACTCACCACACCCCCGTCCTACCGCATTCAAGCCGTGCCGCGCAACACCGCAGGCTATGAGGAGATGGCCGCTGACATCTCGGCGGCGCAGCCCATCTACAGTCCTGAGACCATCAGCAGCCTTGCCCCGCTGATCATGAAATGGATTCAGCAGCGGTTGATCGGCGGCGACAAAGTGACCTTGGAAGAGGCGTTCAGCTACTATATCTCTTTCACCGGTAAGTTGGACAGCCCGGACGCTCCGCTGCCAGAGGATGAAGACATGCTTCAGGTCAATGTGCGCGTGTCCCAGCCGTTTGTGAAAGAGATACGGCATCAAGCCAAACTTGAGCGGCTGCCGATGCAGGAGAAGCTGCCCGTGATCACGTCCGCCGAAGACACTAAGCTCAAGCTGGCTGATGTGCTGTTCGCAGGCGGCGTGCTGCGGCTGATTGGCAGCAACTTAGACTTTGACGAGAGCAAGCCTGACTGCGGTTGCGTGCTGGAAGGGACACGGAGCGGGCGGCAGAAGCAGAGCACATACGCCTCGGTCGCCAACAGCTCAATCCTGCTGGTGCCGGACATTCCTGCGCAGGACAATCCTTGGAATAACGAATATGCCGTGACGCTCACCACCCAGTACAGCGAACACGGCACCCTGCGTAGCGGCACCTGCCGCCGCAAACTGCGCTCGCCCCTGGCTGTGCCGCTCTTCGGCCACCCGCATCCGCCAGAGACCGGTATTCTCACCGGCGGCACGGCTGTGGCCGCGTATGCAAGTGTCGTTGACGGCACGGTCTCAGCGGACGAGATGCTGCGCGTTCAGGCGGTGATTGATTCTCGCAGCGGCCAGCTGCTGCTCAGTTTGCTCGATATGCAGGAAGATGG
>JAGIXO010000072.1 GCA_026122915.1 Candidatus Electronema nielsenii
AAGGTCTATTCGGCACCAACCGCACCGAAGCCCGTGAGCTGATTGACTTCATCATCAAAAATTCCGAAAACCTCGATTTCACCGACAGTAACGGCAATTTGCGCCGCGCTTTGTTGCCTGAAGCAAAGGACGCTACGGAAGAACTCATTCCCGGCACATTGGGCGAGGAGGCACGCGCATGAAGATTGATCAGGTTGATTTGATCACGAGGATTGCCAGTCAAGTGCTCGACATCCTCCTGATGAAATACCCGACCAGAACAGGTCTTGGTTTGGTGCTTGGCAGCATTTTCTCTTTCCTTGTTCAGCTTTTCGCCCCGGCACTTCGCTCCATCAAATCTATGGATTTTGCAAGCAGCCCGTGGTGGGGCTGGCTGTCGCTCGGTATTCTGGTCATGCACACCCCAACCGTAATTTCTGCTTTTCGGCAGAAACCCATCGGCAACGATGCGGTTGATCAAGCAATGGAGCTGATTGAGCGGGGCAATTTCTCACCTACCGAAAAACGGCGGCAGTATCGTCTTCTTGTTGAAAAAGTCGCCAACGCCGCCGCCCTGACGCAGGAATTTCAGCGCGAACTCAAAAGCATCGAGAAAAGCCTTGCTGCGGAAGGGAAGACACCGTGAGGTGCTTAATTGTAGACTGTCATTAAAGTCGTCATCCGCCAGCATTTTCAGCTCCATGTTATAGATGGCTGTTGGGGTGAATATGAGCCACGCCCTGATAACCGGCATCAGCGAGCAGCAGAACACGATGAACTCCAGTTGAACGCTTAAAATTCAAATACACTGTTTCGCATTTCATGCGCGTATGCATTTGGATTTTAATAGGAGTTACGCAGTTGAGCTTGCAACCAGTTGATTTTGTTCAACTGGCGATTTGTGTCGCTGAAATTTAACTTGCTGTAATGATTGAACTTCAGATTTCAACTGCGTAACTCCTATTTAATTAACAATCGATGAAAGAGGCTTATTTTATTTTTATCGCTCAATCAAAAGTATCTGCAATAGCTCTTGCATTGCGGAGCCAGCAAGCATCGGGTATATAAGGAGATGAACAGCAACCTTCTGCTTCCTTCGACAAAAAGCAACAGAGAACTGCCCCGATGAAATACTCCCGCGTCTGTCTGCACAGCTTTGGCTACGAACTGCCGCCCAATGTTGTCACTTCTGCTGACCTTGAGCAGCAGTTAGCCCCAGTTTATGAACGCCTGAAACTGCCTGAAGGTCGCCTTGAGCTGATGAGCGGTATCCGCAGCCGCCGTTTCTGGGATGCTGGCACTAAACCCAGCGAAGGCGCAACCTTAGCGGGTCGCAAAGCTCTGCTTGCAGCGGGCCTGACTCCTGATGAAGTGGATTTCCTCGTCTTCACTTCAGTGAGTCGGGACATGATGGAGCCAGCCACGGCCTCCTTTGTCCACCGCAGTCTGGGCTTAGATAGCCGCTGCCAGATATTCGATCTTTCCAACGCCTGCCTCGGCTTTCTCAACGGAATGCTCATGCTGGCGAACATGATCGAGCTGGGCCAAGTGCGCTGTGGCTTGGTTGTGGCCTGTGAAACCGCTGAAGAGCTGATTCGTTCTACTGTGCAGCAATTGCTGGCCGATACTGAATTGACCCGCAAGACGATCAAGCCCGCTTTTGCCTCGCTGACCATCGGCTCAGGGGCTGTGGCTTTGGTGATGACCGACCGCAAGACCCACGACAACGGCCATCGGCTGATTGGCGGGGCTTGTCAAGCCAATACCAAACACAACGACCTCTGCCAAGGTGGTCAGAACAGCGAGCAGGAAACGCTGATGTCCACGGACGCAGAACAGCTTCTCGAAAAAGGGATTGAGACCGCTGCGATGTGCTGGCAAGCGTTTCTTAAAGAAACCGGCTGGGACAAGGCAAGCATCCGCCGTTTCTTCTGCCATCAAGTGGGGCAGGCACACGCACGCCAACTCTTTGCCAGCTTGGAACTTGATCCGGCGCACAATTTTGAGACCTTGGCTGTGCTGGGTAATGTTGGCTCGGTTTCCGCGCCGATCACTATGGCAATGGGGATAGAAAAAGGCAAGCTGAAGAAAGGTCAGCGAGCTGCTTTGCTCGGCATTGGTTCTGGTATTAACTCAGTGATGCTGGGGATTGAGTGGTGATGCCCGCCTTAGCCGAATATCCCTTTGCCCCAAAAACTTTCCACACTGCTGACGGACATTGTCTATCCTATCTTGACGAAGGCAGCGGGCCAACAGTGGTCATGGCGCACGGCAATCCGTCGTGGTCGTACCTCTACCGGAATGTAGTCACTGCGCTCAAGGGCGACTACCGCTGCATTGCCCCTGATCATCTCGGCTGCGGTTTCTCCGACAAGCCGCAGGATTATCCCTACCGCCTCCGTAATCATATCGACAACTTCACTGCCCTGTTGGATTATTTGCGCATTGAACGCTGCGTGCTGATCGTGCATGACTGGGGCGGGGCGATTGGCATGGGTTGGGCAGGACAGCATCCTGAGCGCGTCGCCGGTCTGGTGGTGTTGAACACCGCTGCCTTTCGCTCTCGCCAGCTTGCTTTGCGGATTGCGGTCTGCCGCTGGCCATTGCTCGGTGCGTTGTTAGTGCGCGGGCTGAACGGCTTTGCTTGGCCCGCTACCTTTATGGCCGTGTGCAAGAAGATGCGGGCAGAAGTGAAGGCTGGGTTTCTGGCTCCTTACAACAGTTGGGCGAACCGGGTGGCTGTGCATCGCTTTGTGCAGGATATTCCCATGCAGCCAAGTCATCCTTCGTGGAGTACGTTGGTGGAGGTTGAGAATTCTCTTGCGCGGCTGCACGACAAGCCAATGCTCATTTGCTGGGGCGGGCAGGACTTCTGCTTCAATGATCATTTTTTTGCGGAGTGGAAAGAACGCTTCCCTCAAGCAGACAGCCATTATTTCCCGGATGCCGGGCATTATGTGTTGGAGGATGCTTTGCCAGAAGTAATGAATCTGCTGCCGTCATTTCTGGAAAACTGCTCTGTAAAGGCAGGGAGTTGAACGCTGTTCACATTGTACTTCTTCAATGAAGTGAGAGTTTTTCATTATCCTCATCCGAGTCCAGATACAGACAAAGGCGCAGTAGTAAAAAACGTTGAACCGCCGCGAGCCATTCGATTACACACACAGAATGGCAGCAAAGTCTTTGGAACGAGATGAGCCTTGAAGAATTGAGCAAGGCGGCGATGGCGCATCGAGCCTGTACGAAAAGCAGTAGCTAACGATATGATAGAAATCATGAATAGCAGATATTCTCCTACAGAGGATTTAGGTGTCATAGCAACCTATGGAATAGTTGTGAAGGAATTAGGGTGGATATTTAGACAGCAACCGATAGCTGATGTTGGCGTTGACGCAATAATGGAACAATGCGAAAATGGAAATCCGACGGGAAAATTTATAGCGATACAGATAAAATCTGGAGAGTCGAATTTTTCAATATCAAAGAACAGATTAATTTATTCCACTAAACCTATCCATTACAATTACTGGTTAAGTCTTAATATACCAATAATATTGGTAGCGCATCTTCCAAAATCAGGAAAAACATATTGGCAGCATGTGTGCAAAAATAATTTCAAGAAAGCAGATAAAAGCTGGAGCCTTGAGATTCCAAAAATCCAAGAACTCTGCAACAAATCGAAAAGCAAATTAATGCATATCCTTTCTGGAAAAGGCGAAAGGAATTTTATTTTTGTTTTATATTCAGGAAACGTTGATGTTGAAAATGACGATTTTGATTTTTTTGAAAAAGTAAATTGCATTGCTGAATCATCAATTTGTTTTGAAAATATCAGAAAGATATTTAATGATGCAGGAGAGAGAATAAATAAGTTTCACAGGGAAATATCGACAAACAGTCATGATTACAAAATATATATCAATGGCCTGTCGAGAGACTTTAATATCTATTCCAAAAGACTTGAATTTGAAATTGATATTTTTTCAAAATTATACCCGGAAGGATTCTTTGCTTATGAGCAATTTATTTTATTTAATTATTTAGTAAATAACGATACTGATCTGGTCAGAAATGCTGTTTATGAGCTAAACGAAACATCTAACGCTACTGATGAATTAATAAAAGTCATATCATCATTAGAACATGCCATGTCAGGATTTCATGAAGAATTTAAACCAATAGTAAATTGTTTTTTCGATATTTTAGGATTTATTCTCTTGGAATTATCTGAAGCGAGAGATATGACATCAGCACTGCTTCATAGAATTAACGAATATGCCCTCCATCACCAGCCTCCGCCAATATCTTGACATCCTCCGCCGTGAAGGCAAGCTGATAGGACTGCGTCTGTTGATAACCAGCTAACAGGCAAAGCAAAATTATCTTCTCGCATGAACAAAGCGCATAAAGAACTACTCCGTCAATGTCTTGGTTTTGATTGGGACAAGGGGAATATCGAGAAAAATCAGATTAAACATAATGTCTCGCCATCAGAATGCGAGCAGGTATTTTTCAACAATCCATTACTGATTCATGATGATCTCCTGCATTCAGCAGAAGAAAAACGTTTTTATGCGCTTGGCCGCAGTGATCTGAACAGGACTCTTTTTGTTGTTTTCACCATAAGGAACAGCATAATCAGAGTCATTTCCGCAAGAGATATGAGCCGCAAAGAAAGGAAGGCATACGGAGATGAAAAAGAAACCACCTGAATTCAAAAATGAAAATGAGGAAATAGAATTCTGGGACGGACATGATTCCACAGAATTCATTGACTGGAGCAAAGCGGAACGGATTATTCTGCCCAAGCTCAGGCCATCGGTGAAAAGAATATCGCTCCGCCTTCCCGAGTCCATGCTGGAAGAGCTTAAATTTTTGGCCAGCAAAAGAGATGTTCCCTATCAATCGTTGCTGAAGATATTTCTTGCCGAGCGGATTGAAAAAGAACTGGGAACGTGTTGATATTCTGATGTTTTTTTAGCATAGCCCGTCGAGCGAAAACTGCATGACCGCTCAGTCTCCGGGACACTTGTGAAGAGCCGACAATCCATATCACCAACATACTCCATGCCCCAAATCACCAACCTCCGCCAATTTCTTGACATCCTCCGCCGGGAAAACGAACTGCTCGTCATTGATGCTGAGGTTG
The DNA here is from genome assembly GCA_026122915.1 of Candidatus Electronema nielsenii. Classification (GTDB taxonomy): domain Bacteria; phylum Desulfobacterota; class Desulfobulbia; order Desulfobulbales; family Desulfobulbaceae; genus Electronema; species Electronema nielsenii. The sequence continues at coordinate 5,129 of JAGIXO010000072.1, forward strand.
ATCCCTGCCTTGAAATCGCGGAAATCCACCGCCGGGTGATTGCTGCGGGCGGCCCGGCCTTGCTCTTTACCAAGGTCAAAGGCTCAACCTTTCCGGTTGTCACGAATCTTTTCGGTACCAATCGGCGACTGGAGCTGGCCTTTGGCCGCAGGCCGCTGGATTTCGTCCGCGATTTGGTGCGCCTGGCTGAAGAGATCATGCCGCCGACGCTCGGCAAGCTCTGGCAGTCCCGCTCAGTCGGCCTGCAAGCCCTCAGTGTTGGCCTGAAAAATGTCAGCCATAGCGACGCGCCGGTGCTGGAGCGGCTGCAAAAGCCAGCCCGCCTCAGCAGCCTGCCCATGCTCACATCGTGGCACAGCGACGGCGGAGCCTTCGTCACCCTGCCGCTGGTCTATACCGAACACCCGGACGGGCGCGGCCACAACCTCGGTATGTACCGCATCCAACGACACGACGACACGACCACCGGCGTGCATTGGCAGATTCACAAGGGCGGCGGCTACCATTACTTCGAGGCCGAGCAGCGCGGCCAGAGCCTGCCCATGACCCTGTTCATCGGCGGGCCGCCTGCCCTGATGCTGGCTGCCATCGCGCCGCTGCCGGAGAACATCCCGGAGCTGATGCTGGCCTCGATGCTGCAAGGCAGCAGATTAGCGATGGCTGCGGATCCATTCGGCGGGCATCGTCTTGTGGCAGAGGCGGAATTTGCGGTGAAAGGCATAGTACCGCCCAAGCTGCGGCGGCCAGAAGGCCCGTTCGGCGACCACTACGGCTACAATTCCTTGGCCCACGATTACCCGGTTTTTCAGACCACGCACCTCTATCACCGCAAAGATGCGATTTATCCGGCCACCGTGGTCGGCCATCCCAAGCAGGAAGACTATTTCATCGGCGATTTTTTGCAGGATTTGCTCTCGCCGATCTTTCCGCTGGCTCTGAATGGCGTGCAGCAGCTCAAGACCTTTGGCGAAACCGGCTTCCACTGCCTCGCTGCGGCCAAGGTCTATAACCGCTATCCCCGCGAAGCCTTTGCTGCCGGGCTGCGCATTCTTGGTGAAGGCCAGCTCTCGCTGACCAAATTCCTGATCATCACTGACGGCAGCCTTGATGTGGCTGACTTTCCCAAGCTCTGGCAGCATGTTTTAGAGCGCGTCTCTTGGGAGCGGGATTTGTTCGTCTTCGCCAATGTTTCGCAGGACACGCTGGACTACACCGGCCCGTCGGTGAACAAAGGCTCGAAGGCGATGCTGCTGGGTTTGGGCGAGCAGCGGCGTGACTTACCGATGGAATTCAGCGGCAATCTGCCGCCGGAATGCGGCCCGGCCAAAGTTTTCTTGCCCGGAACACTGGTGGTGCAAGGGGAAAGCTATGCCGTTCATCCGAAATTGGGCGAGATGTTGGCGAACTGGCCCGGCTTGGCGGATTGGCCGGTGGTGATGCTGGTGGATTCAACCGCCGCTGCGACCGAGAATTTGCAGGAATTCCTCTGGACCTTCTTCACCCGCTTTGAACCAGCCGCAGACATTTACGCCAGCGAGCAGCAGGTGCGCCGCTTTCATGTCGGCCTGACTCCGCCCATCGTCTTTGACTGCCGGATGAAACCGTGGTATACCGAAGTGCTGGAGGTTGACCCGGCCACGAAAGCCTTGGTTGACAGCAAGTTTGATAAAATCATTCCAGCGCAGTGGCGGTGACACGGAAAACGATCAAGCCGTGTCTTGACTTTGTTTATTAGGATTTTTCCTGTCGGGATAGAATTATGCTTTTCATAGAACCTAAACCAGAAGCTTTTCGCCATCCAACATTGATGGATATCCATTATATGGAATCTCACGGAGCGCGTACGTATGCAGAATACAACTATTTAGGGGGAGGATTAAGCAAACGTTTTAAACGCAGCCATTTCGAACGAGCATTAATGCTGTCACGAGATGCATTCGGTCGAGCCAATGTTATTGATTTTGGCTGCGCTGATGGCGTTTTTCTTCCATCTTTGTCACATTATTTCAAATCAGTCATTGGTATTGACGTTAGAGATGATTTTATTCGTATTGCAAACATTGTAATACAAAATCTTTCGCTTGATAATGTTGAGCTGTTATGCAATTTCAAAAAACCTTTTGATTATTTAAAAGAAACCACGAAAAACAAGAAGTTTGACATGGCATTCTGTCTCGAAGTACTTGAGCATGTCGGAGAATCAAACATGATGTACGAGAATCAGATTGATTTAGTTGGAGACATTTTCTCTCTATTAGATTCAAATGGTAAAATAATTGTCTCTGTTCCAAAGATGGTTGGATTTGCTTTTATGCTACAGCGCCTTGCTTTGGCGGCGTTAGATTTGCAACGAGAACCAGTCTCGACTATGGATATTTTTCGCGCCGGCTTGCTGCGGAGTACCGATCATCTCGAGTCACGCTGGAGGAATAACCATATAGGATTCAATCACCTGAAATTAGAAGCGCATCTGCGTAAACAGTTTCATATTGTAAAAAAAACACAGACTCTTTTTCAAGTGCTGTACATCATTCAATGTCATTAACTCGCAAACAGGACAGGAATATTTTACTATTTTCGAAAAACTGATCCGTTTTCAAGCTCAAGCAGCTCGCATCATATTTTTCCGCATCGTCTTTCGGGCTGCACATGAAGACTCCAAAAATTGCTTCTATGGCCAAATCATGGTGTTTCTAATCATCTGCGCCGCGCTGGCCGCTGGATGTGCAGGAAAATTGCTCTTTATGTGAACATGGAACGACTTCAGAAAATTATTGCCCGGGCGGGTATTTGCTCGCGGCGCACAGCTGAGGAGTACATTGCCGCAGGCCGGGTAACGGTGGACGGCCAAACTGTCACCGAGCTAGGCTGCAAAGCTGACCCAGAGCGGGCGGTGATCACTGTCGATGGCAAGCCGCTTCGACAGGAGGAGGAAAAGGTTTATCTCTTGCTCAACAAGCCGCCCGGCTATGTCACCACTTTATCTGACCCACAAGGCCGCCCGATTGTTAGCGATTTGCTGCCTAAGCTCAAGGAACGGCTTTTTCCTGTGGGTCGCCTTGATTTGGACAGTGAGGGCGCGCTGCTCATGACCAACGATGGCGAGCTGGCCAATAAAATTCTCCACCCGAAATTTGAGATAAAGAAAACCTATCAAGCCACGATGCGGCAACTGCCCAGCGAAGCGGCCTTGCAGCAATTAGAGCAGGGTATTATCATCGACGGGCAGAAAACTTGGCCCGCTCGCCTGCGGGTGTTGCATCAGGAAAAAGGCAGCGTGGTGATTGAAATTATTATCCACGAAGGCAAAAAACGGCAGGTGCGGAAGATGTTTCAGGCTGTCGGGCATCCGGTGCTGCGTCTGAAGAGAACGGCCTACGGTGGCCTGTTGCTGGGCGATTTGGGAAAAGGCAGGTACCGCTTTTTGGGAAAAAACGATCTTGCAAACATTTTTTCCTAATAATTTATCAAAACCCCTTTACAATCAGAATGATACCTGCTTTAATAGTATTGATAACGATATTTGCCTAGGCTGCCTCAGTCGGGCGGGTACCAACAGATGAACGCCGGGGCGGCCTACATGGCCTGTTTCCGAGAAATGGAGAGCGAGCTGACTAT
>JAGIXO010000073.1 GCA_026122915.1 Candidatus Electronema nielsenii
TTATACACGTACCACCTTACACTTTTGAACGGAGCGTAGTCTTAGGGGAAGACGTGCTGGATGAAGACTCACTGCATCTTGTTCCTGTCGATGAAATATATGCACTCGTCTGCGTGACCCCCGTTATATCAAAAGGCTCTTGCAGCAAAAGCAATATCGTCAAGGCTGAAATCGGGCAGTAAGCGGCTTGAATTTGTTCACCAGCCTATTGGATCAGCTATAGGCTGGTGGCTTTTTTGTTTACAACACAAACAGTTCTTTGCAGCACAGTAATGCTGAAGAAATAAGCAATCTGAATGATTCACTTCGTCAGTATCCTACCAATACTCTTTGCTTGATCAATTTTTTCCTGCACCGCAGCAACCTCGCGCACACCGGGCAACTGCTTTGTAATGCCCTCTATACCGGTTGATTCTTCCACTTCATCTAAGCCGCTTTTAAATGAGCGGATAGCTTTGCCTAAACCTGCACCGATCTCCGGCAGTTTCTTACCACCAAAGAGCAGGAAGGCGATGGCAAGAATCACGACCAATTCAGGCGTTCCGAGTCCAAACATGACGGCTTCGCTCCTATGAGAAGGTTGTCAGGGCTGCGTTTTAGCTCTCTTTACTGCTATCCTTTTCTATGGTCTTGGGATCATCATCTGACTTTTTGACGCTATCTTTGAAGTTCCTAATTCCCTTGCCAATACCGGAACCAATTTCTGGCAATTTACCGGCTCCAAAGATGATCACAATAATGACCAGAATGATAATCAGCTCAGGCATTCCCAGTCCGAACATACACCACACCTCAGGTTGAGATATCTAAAAAAATTATACAGACAGAGCTACGCATCCTTCAATGTAGCAGTCAGCTCTGTCTGCTGTCAACTGGCAATCAACGTACTGTCGGCTTTTCCAAGTGAACATCAGGTCGGGAGGCGGACGCAGGCATCGGTGCCGCTGTTCTTCTTCCCGCCTGCTGGAGCGTGGACATAGCCGTGGCGACCATGCCTGCTACATCAGTCAGATTGCCGGGCAGAATCATGGTGTTGTTTACTTTGGCTAACTTACCGAACTCGTCTAAATATTTCTTGGCCACTTCCAGCCGTGCAGCTTCTTGACCGCCGGGCGCAGAAAGAGCCTCGCCGACTTTACGGATGCCCTCTGCTGTGGCTTCTGCTACCTTCAGGATTTCCTGAGCGCGGCCTTCTGCCTCGTTGATCCGCTTCATCTTTTCGCCCTCGGAGCGAGCAATGGCCTCAGAACGTTCACCCTCGGCTCGGTTGATCATCGATTGTCGATCACCTTCGGAGCGGGCGATTTCGGCTCTTTTTTCTCGCTCGGCCTGCATCTGCTTTTCCATCGCCTCAAGCACTGAGCGCGGTGGCTGAATATCTTTGATTTCGTAGCGCAGCACCTTGATGCCCCAGTTTTGCGCCGCATCGTCAATCGCTTCAACCACCTGCTTGTTCAGCGTTTCTCTGGCTTCAAAAGTGCTGTCTAAGGTGATTTTACCAATAGCAGAGCGAAGCGAGGTTTGCGCCAATTGAGAGGCGGCAAAGTGATAATCAGCGATGCCGTAGGCAGACTGGCGGGAATTGATGACTTGGAGATACATGATGCCATCAACCTCTAACGTCACGTTGTCGGCGGTAATGCAGGTTTGACTACCGATATCAATCGGCTCCTCCTTTAGGTTCCGTTTATAGGCAATCTTGTCTAAAAATGGAATCAGGATATGAAAGCCAGCTTCCAGCGTGTCACGATATTTTCCTAATCGCTCAATCACATATTCGTTACGCTGAGGCACAATAACCGCTGTTTTCCAAACCAGAATGATAAAAAATATAACTAAGACAATGACACCAAATAACAAACCGCTCATGTTACCTACTCCTTGTTCGCACTCAAGGCGCGAACTTTGATAATAAGGTCTTTCTTTTCCACAATCAGCACCACGGTGCCTTCGGTAATGGGTTCATCAGCAGTAGCCCGCCAAAACGAGCCGCCGTATTTAACCCTGCCATCGGCAGGTGGGATGATAGCATCAGTGACAACCCCAGTGGCTGGGGTAGAATTCATATTCACAGAATCAGCTTCTTTGCTCGAACTGCCGCTGAAAATTGATTTAAGCCGCGCTCTGAGCAGAATCAGACTGAGGAGTGAGCAGATGAGGAAAATGAGGAGCTGGGCGGTGAGCGGTACGTCGATCACGGCCAGTGCAGCCGCCGCACACCAAGCTCCAATGCCGAGAAAGAAAAGAACAAAGCCAGGCAGCATCAGCTCAACAACAAAACAAGCGATGCCGAACAAGAACCAAATTAGCACGGGTGAAATGCCCATGTTCGCTCCTTCAAAAGTTGAGTTCAGAAAAGGAACTGTCAGGCACAGTATATCTGCTTTTCCGTTCAAGAAGAAGGTCGATCAGCGAAAAAACACCCGACAGAAGCGTCGTTTTCCCACTTTCAGCAGCATTTCGCCGTGAGCCGGAAGTTCCGCGTTGGCATCCACCGCCTTTTCTCCGTTGACGGTCACGGCGTTTTGGCTGATCATCCGGCGGCCATCAGAGGCAGAGGAGACTAACTCGGCCTCTAAGAGCAACTTGGCTAACAGAATCGAGTCGCCTGCGGCAATGGTCTTTTCCGGGATATCATCGGGCAGCTCTCGTTGCTTAAAAACTTGTTCAAAATGCTTTTCTGCTGCTTCCGCCGCGTCTTGATCATGAAATCGAGCTACTAATTCTTTGGCTAACCGTACCTTGACCGCCTTTGGATGCGCTCTACCCTCTTCAACATCCTGTTTCAAGACAGCGATTTCGGCTAAAGATAGATCACTGAGCAGTTCATAGTAGCGGAACATCAGCGGGTCACTGATCGACAGCACCTTGCCAAAAATTTCGTTCGGTGGTTCGGAGATACCGATATAATTACCTAACGACTTGCTCATTTTATTCACCCCGTCCAAACCTTCCAACAGCGGAGTGGTCAGCACAACTTGGGGCTGCATTCCCCGAGAACGTTGCATTTCTCGGCCCATGAGTAGGTTGAAAAGCTGATCAGTGCCGCCTAATTCCACATCAGCGTTCAGTGCCACCGAGTCATAGCCCTGAAACAACGGATAGAAGAATTCATGAATAAAAATCGGTCGATTGCTGTTGAACCGTTTCTTAAAATCATCGCGCTCCAGCATTCGAGCTACGGTCAACTCTGAGGCTAACCGAATCATGTCGTAGGCAGAAAGTTGGCCCAACCAAGCGGAATTAAAAACCACCTTGGTCTTGGCCGGGTCAAGCATTTTAAAAACTTGAGCCTTGTAGGTTTCGGCGTTGCGAACCACATCCTCACGACTCAGAGGCGGTCGGGTTTCAGATTTGCCAGTTGGGTCGCCAATTTGGGCGGTGAAGTCACCGATGAGAAAATGCACTTCGTGGCCAAGCTGCTGAAATTGACGCAGCTTTTGCAACAACACGGTGTGACCAAGGTGAAGATCAGGCGCGGTAGGATCAAAGCCCACTTTGATCTTGAGCGGCTTGCCGCTTTCCAATGAAGCATTGAGCTTCTGCTCCAGCTCCTCCTTGGAAATTAACCCCTCGCAGCCGCGCTCAATCAGGGCGATCTGCTCCTCAACCGGTTTCATCATGGTGTTATTTTGCATATTCCACCGCCCTCGTTTCCCGAATCACCGTAACCCGAATTTGGCCGGGATAGGTCAGCTGCTCCTCAATCGCCTTGGCAATGTCCCGGCTCATCAGGGTTGCTGCGTCATCGCCTACCTGCTGACTGTTGACAATAATTCGCAGATCGCGTCCAGCCTGTACCGCGTAAGATTTCTCCACACCCGCAAAAGCGTTAGCGATTTTTTCTAAATCTTCTAAGCGTTTAACATAGCTTTGCAGCATCTCTTTTCGTGCGCCAGGTCGGGCACCAGAAAGGGCATCTGCCGATTGCACCAGTACATCCAGCACGCTCTGCGGCGGCTGATCCTCATGATGGGCACCGATGGCGTAAACAATATCCTCGCGCTCGCCGTATTTCTTGGCTAAATCACGACCGATGACGGCATGAGAGCCTTCCACCTCGTGATCCACCGCTTTACCGATATCATGCAACAACCCGGCTCGTTTGGCCTTTTTCACATCGATACCCAGCTCTGCCGCCATGACTCCACAGAGAAAGGCCACTTCCAAGGAATGCTGAAGAATGTTCTGACCGTAGCTGGATCGGTACTTCAGCCGCCCGATTAAATTGATTAAATCAACGTGCATCCCGTGTACGCCAACATCAAAGGTGGCTTTTTCACCGGCCTCTTTAATTTCTACATCCAAATCGTGCGTGACTTTGGCCACCACTTCTTCAATCCGGGCCGGATGTATTCTACCATCAGAAATAAGCTGAAGCAGCGACTGACGAGCTATTTCTCGCCGAATCGGGTTAAAGCCGGAGAGAATGACCGCTTCTGGGGTGTCGTCGATGATAATATCAATACCAGTCGCTGCCTCAATCGCTCGAATGTTGCGTCCTTCCCTGCCGATAATCCGCCCTTTCATTTCATCATTAGGCAAAGGTACCATAGAAACGGTTTTGTCCGCAACATAATCACCGGCATAACGGGCAATGGCCAAGGCAAGAATATTTTTCCCCTTGCGATCAGCCTCCAGTTTCATTTCATTCTCAATCCTTGTCAATCGTTTAGCAGCATCCATCCGCGCTTCGCTTTCGATTGACTCAATCAGCAGCCTTTTGGCCTCATCACAACTGACTCCGGCAATCTTTTCCAATTTTTGCTGCTGCTCGACAATCAGCGATTTTGCCTCGTTTTCCCGCTCAACAACAGTCTGCTCTTTAGCTGTCAACTTTCTTTCACGGGAAGTGAGATCAGTTTCCTTGTCCTTGAGATCGTTCAGCTCCTCATGGACTTTGTCTAATTTTCGCTCTAATCGCCGCTGCTCGTTTTCAATATTTTTTCGGGAATTTTTGATCTCCTGTTCAGCCTCGTTTTTAGACTGATAGATTTCCTCCTTCACTTGGAGTAACTTTTCCTTCTTGATCTGCTCGGCTTCATGAATGGCGTTTTCGATAATCAGCAAACGCTGTTTCTCAATATCCGCCTGATTGCCTTCAATTAACTTCTTGCGTAAAAAAAAACCAACCCCAGCTCCCACGGCCAAGGTCAGGGCAAGCAGTAATGCTGTTGTCCCGATCATATTTGCATAACCTAAGATATAATTGCAGCAGTTTCTCCGTTTACGGAAGTAACTGCGGATAATGGAATGAAAAAATACATTAATGCTGCTACAGAAGGGCTGATGAAAAGCGGAGATTCAGGACAAGACGGCAGGACGCTGCCGCATCGGATTGGAAGGGATTTTTACAACAGGGTTGATGATGAACCTGATTATGTCAGACCTACTGACTCAACATCGTTCCGGCTGTAAAAAAATCCCCGCACTGCCGTGTCAACAGAATGATTAAACCTATCGAAATAGGTGGGCGCGCCATGCTGTCGTCTGGAAATCAATAAAGTTTTCCATAGTCCAGCAGAATAGGAGCTGCCCTATCAAAGAGAGTTGGCTCAATACTCTGTCGATCACAAACAGCGCAGGGAAACTTGCTTTCTATTCTATAAAATAAAAAACCGGAAAAAGCAAAACCTATTTTTTCCGCTCACCCCTGCAACACCGCCGCAACCTTATCAGTCAGACCTGAAATCAAGTGCTTCCGCTCTATGTCCAATTTTCGCTCTGCCTGAAATCTGCTGAAGGCATTTTCTTGGCTCACGCAGCGCGCAGCCAAACGCAAGCCGCCCAGCACCAACATCGTACTGGAGGGAACCGCATTGCCGTTCAGGCTCAGGCCGGTTAACTCTAGCTCTTCGCGCAGCAGCGTGACCGCTTGCTGTACTTCCTCGTCCGGCGCATCGGTGTAAAAAGAAAATTCCTGCCCGAACAGGGCAACGCTGATCCGGCGTTCGTCCATGCTTCTGTCAGCTCCGGCGCGAAAAAATTGACACAGACATTATTCTGCTCAATGGCATCAATTGCCCTTATCTCCTTTTTTGCCCAATTCAGACTCCCAGCCTTCAATGCGGCCCAGCAGTCCAGCTAGCCGGGTGCTAATTTCTGTCCGCTGCTTCTGCATGTCAGCACTCTCTAACTTGAGCAGCTCGCATTCTTCCTCGCGGTCACGGAGTTTTTTTTCCAAGGTCTGGATTTTCTCCTTTTGCTCCTTGTAGCGGCTGATCAAACTCTCAACTAACTGTTCAAGCCGGACAATCTCATCGTTATTCTTCATAATGAATGCGCTCCTCCGTGCGCCTTCAGGACAGTCTCGAAAAATTTCACTGCAAATCAGCAGTAAATACCAGTTTTGCGGCGTGGCGGCAATTGAAAAATTTTCCGTTGCGGTTTTAGCGAAAATATTGCCAGCTCACTGGCCTGCCTTGGCAATAGGGCAAATGTCCATGAAAAGGCCGCTGATCACCGTCAAAAACTAAGGGGAGAAAATAGCGGTCGCCTTCCCACATCGGCAATTGGTCCAGCTCTGCCAGCGGATGCCAACCAATTTCCCCTTCCGGGCAGCGGGATTGGGGCTGGCCGTCAAAGGCGGTGATCAGAAAAATGAAACCGAGCCAGTTTTCCCCGCCTATGCCAAAGCCGGGCCAATTCACGGTACCACGCAGCGTCATTTCCCGGCAAATGATACCCGCTTCTTCCTCAATCTCTCGCACCATGCAAGAATACACGTCCTCGTTTGCCTGCATCTTGCCGCCGAAGCCGTTGTATTTACCGAGATGCTGGTCGTCTTGGCGGGCATTACGGTGCAACAGCAGCACGTGTTGAGCATCTGGGGAGAGAACATAACCAAGGGTGCCGATGATTGGAGTGTACATGCTGATTACGTTGATTTTTTCTGTAAAAATATCCGCTACAGACCTCTTTTTGCCGTTTTTTTCAAAAAGTGTGCTACAATCGAACACTGTTCAGGCTGCTTGGCAGCCGAAATGTTCCCTCAGATGCTTAGGTTTCCCATGCCGTCAGTTGTCAAAAAAATCGTTCTTGCCTGTTTTATCCTTGCCGCTGCGCCCACCTTCGCGCAATTTCAGCTGCCGAACAACATCAGCAGACTTCCGGCTCCTCAGTCTGCCAGCTCGCCTGTGACAGAATTTAATTTTCCTGTCTATGCGCTGATGGTACCCAATGTCATTTTTTGGGAAAAAATCTACGGCACCTACAGCGAATCTCAAGGAGTTCTGCACGACAAAAGCGACCTTAGTCTCGTTTACGCCGTGATCAATCTGGCAGCCAAGGATACTCCGGGCGCAGCCAAAATCAATGAAAAACTTGGCGAGTTAGCCCGGTTCCGCTATGGCGGCCTTTTGCGAAAATTTGCTGAAGGCGGAATGCCGCAAACCGCTGAAGAATTGCGAATTTACTCACTGTTCAAACAGAAAACTCCTGTGGCCTTTGCTGCTGCTGCGGAAAATATGCGAGTGCAGACTGGCCTGAAAAACCGTTTCCAAGAAGGAGTGGTGCGTTCTGGTGCCTACATGCCTGCGATCAAGCGGATCATGCGGATGCACGATCTGCCGCTGGAGCTGGCCTATCTGCCCCATGTTGAGTCCTCCTTCAATCCGGGTGCGCATTCCAAGGCTGCTGCGGTTGGGTTGTGGCAATTTACTCGCTACACCGGAAAAGAATTCATGCGCGTCAACGAATTGGTTGATGAGCGTTTCGATCTTTACATCGCCACCGATGCCGCCGCGCGTTTTCTCAAGGAAAACTATCGGCAACTTGGCTCTTGGCCGCTCGCACTCACCGCCTACAACCACGGTCGAGGCGGAATGCTGCGCGCTAAGAAACAGTGGGGCAGCTATCCGGCCATCTTTGCTAATCATTCTGGTAACTCCTTCGGCTTTGCCTCCAAAAATTTTTATTCGGAATTTATTGCCGCGCTGCGGGTCGCTCGACGTTTGGAAAATGATCAAAATTTACTTCGTGAGCGGCCTTTAATCACCGCGTCGATGCGACTAAAAGGTTATGCCTCTGCCCCAGAATTGCGCCAGTATTTTGGTGTTTCCGAGACGGAATTCAACCGTCTGAATCCCGCGCTGCTGCAACCTCTCTTGGAGGGAAAAAAATATATTCCCAATGAGGTGATTATTCATCTGCCTGCCACCCACTTTATCCGTGAACGCATTCGCACCATGCCGGGAACCCTGCTTTACAACAGTCAACTATCTGATTTCGTGTTAGTAAGACCAAAACCGCAGGTGCAGCGGAGCTACAGAGTTAAACCAAACAAGACCTCTGCTGTCCGTAGCTTCCGTATTCCTGCAAAGAAATCGATTAAATCAAATACAATAAAAAATAAACGATCAGACAATACAGTAGCTCTCCGGCGCACTGCCAAGACCAAAGCTGTGCAAAAGAAAACAACAAAACGCAAACGGTAAACAGCATGGACATCTCGAAAACCA
>JAGIXO010000074.1 GCA_026122915.1 Candidatus Electronema nielsenii
CCACCGCGCTCAGGGAAGGCTCTGCGCCTTGGCCAGCCGCAGGAAGGGTAAATTCAATATGCTCAACTAAATGCTTTTTGTCGCTGGGCTGATCAAAAAAATGAACAGTGCTACGGTGCAAGCGGAGGCCATGAATTTGCAGCCAGTTCGGGAGTGCATTTAGAAGACTACCTTGAGGCGGCAGGACGTTGAAACTGCCATCAGTGCGGCGGAGCAAATTGGCCCGCAGCCGGTCGATGCGGACATCGTCTAAAATGACCTGACCATGCAGCAGGCCAGCCGGGCGGATGCGGGCATCAAGGTCAGCAATTCGGGCTAACTCCTGCTCCTCTGGGTGGGCAGTTGCCGCGCCGATGGTGATTTCACCCAAATGCAGATCAAGATGCAAAGGCGACAAGCTGGCTTGGCCGATGGTGACTGGTCGGTCTAATTGGCGGCCCAGCTCTTCGGCCAGCGAGCCTTTGATGTAACGCGGCAGCAAATACAAGCCACCAGCAAGGCAGAGCAGAAACAGCAGCGGTGCCGCAAGCAGCAGGATAAGGCAGAGACGGCCCCAGCGTCTGCCGCCGGAACGAGGAGTTTTTTTCCGCTGTGCTGCCTTTTCTGGTGGCTTAGGAGCGACCGCTGTTGCTTTCTGCTTTGGGGACTGAGGACTGCGGGTACGAGGAGCCGAGCCGCTGGGTCTAATCTGGATTTCGCCGAAATCAGGCTTTTTGGTCGGCTCAAAGGGTTTCTGTTCGTCGGTCATGGTCTGCTGGATTCTGGTATTGGCAGCGGCGGGGAAGGTCTGCTCTGCCTTTCAGGTACGGAAAATTGTACAGTTTTACCCAGATAAAGCAAGCGGCAAAAGGGGTACTGTTTTCCGGGCCTCAGAGCATAATGACTGAGAAAATATCAAGAGGGCTTACTTGCCTGTCTTTTTTCGCAGTGTGCAGGCAGGGTTAGCATACTCAACCAGCTCCGCTACTAAGGAGCCGATCAGGATTTTCGATCTAATTTCTACCGGCACCCGACAGGCATTGTTAGTGAGCCAGAATATCGTATCTCCGTCTTTATCATATAGCCCCTTAAAAGCCATCTTCGGCTGCACCTTAACCGTGTTCACTACGCCGAAGATGCTGTTTTTGTCTTCACGCCCAAAGACCTTGATTGGTACCAAATGCCGTTTTTTATCAACAAAAGTAGGAACAAACTGCTGCGGCTCCATCCTCAGGCGTAGAACTCGAGTAATAAAAAAAGCGGCGAATTCGTTGTAAACCGATCCAGCCATTGGATACACCTCTGGCGGCTTGTTCTCCTTACGGTAAATCACCTCCAGCTTGTGCTGGTCATAAATTGTGAGCCGATACACTGTTTTGCCGCGTTCAATTTGCTGCACCTCATAGCGGGTCGGCAGCTTCAGCGACCCAGATAAATAGGTGACAAACGTGTCATCGACTGGATAAATCGCTTTAAAAAGTCCATAATCCGTCACTCGTGCGGTGATGACGTGGCCGCTACCAGAAGAGGCCGGAGCAAGGCTTAGGCGCAGATCGCCGATCTTTACTCCTCCAGACCAAGAAACAGAAAAGTGCATGGTTTCTTGGCTAGAGTAAACAACGGATAGAGCTTTTTGGTCAAGAGCAAGAGGAGATTCAGCAGCTTGGAGCGGGGATGACAACAGACTGAGACAGGAAAACAAGCAGAAGGTCAACGAATGACTTGAAAACATGATGAACTGGCGGAGCTGTCTGAGAATTGAACGAATACAGCATCCATTTTGCATATCAATGGCGGGCAAGAACAAGATATCACCCGCCATTGGAGATCATGATTAATCCGTCGAAATCATATTCGCCTTCATCTCAATACCGCGAGCAGTGAAATCCATATCCATAAGGACGCGCATTTTGGCATTTTTTATGGACTCAAAGACCTCAGCTGCTTCAGCATTTTTCTTGCCTGTATTGGCAATCATTTCCCCCATAAGACCGTAATACTTGCCGTAATCCATATCTGCGGCCATGAAGCCGAGAGAGGATTCAAGAGGAGCCTTGCTTAAATCATTCGCTATCTGTTCAGCTTTTTTCCCTGCATATACTGTCAAGTGAGAACCTTTGATTGCTACCATCAAGGGAAATGGAAGCGGAACAGGCGTAGGCAATGCAACCGCAGTGCCGTCAGCAGAAATCTTCAATGCTGCTAACGGCGGAATCATTGCCGAGGCCATCTGTACTAATGCGACTGGGTCTTTTGCCGAGAGGCTGATAATCGCATCAACATCTTTTGGCATTGGCGTTGTTTGTGCTTCTTTCGCAGCATCATCCATTGTTAGCGACAAGAGAGAAAATGCTATGCCTCGCACGCCAGCAGCCATGCTGGTTGCCATACTCACCATTGCCGGATTTTGTGCTTTCATCCCCTGCTGCATTTCTTTGAGATAGCTGCAATTGTACTGCTTCTGCGTGATTTCAGTCCACTGCTTGGTTAAGAACGGCGCGATATTTTCGACATTCAAGCCAATTCCGTAAGAGAAAGCAGTTGGCTCAGATGATTTTCGTACATATTCTGGAATAAAGCCCCGTAGAGACTGCAAACCATCCAGCAATGGTTGGTCATTACTTTCAACAACTATGATTGAATCAAGGTGAGATGGCTTTGCATTCAACTCCAACGCAGTATAGCCGCCGACAATTTGCGGCCAATTTGCGCCAATCGCTTGAAAATCATTTCGACAACCTTCGCTTTGCAGCTCAGTAAGCTGTTTTGCAGTTTTTTCTTCTAACTGCGGCATAAGTAGCTGCACCATCTTCGCCATGCGGTTGCCGTCTTTAGTTGTTAATCCTGTGATCAGCTGCCGATGATCAATAAAGCCCAGCCAAGAAGGAAGCAGTTTATATTTCTCTTGCAGTGACTCAAGTCGTCCGCTTTGCTCTAACGATTTCTCCGGCTTGCTCTGCCCTAAGGCTAAAGACAGCGTTTTCTCGCTATCCACGCCGATATCTATCATGAAAACCCCATTGTTACCATCAATGCCGATAACCAAGCTAACATGCGGCCCCTCTCCTTTTTTCTCATTTAAAGCGTAGCGTCGATAGGTCGCCGTCCCTAATGCCTCTACTTTTGCTGTAACCTTCGCCTTTTTTTCAAGTTCAGCAATTTTATTATTGAACTTTTGAATATCTTTCAAGCTAATGCGGAGAAGAACAGGAGACAAGCCAATAGTGTAAGAAGCAATAGCGGGTGTATCTTCAAATCCCCAGCTTTCTATCTGCGTTTCCGGTGAAACTATTGTTGCAAGATACTCATCCCATATCTGAGCAGCCATACGTTGCCCTTCTATCTTTGCCTCTTCGCCCATCTTCGACAAATCTTTCGGAGTGAGCATGTCTTTTGACATGTTGAAACGGGCTATATTCCATTTCAGCAAGTTTTTCAATGGGACAGGCTCTATTCCACCAGAAAAGAAAACTGTGTCATCCGGCACAAAACTAAGCATGGATGCAGGTTTTTGCGGCTCAGGTTGCTTTTGTTCTTCCGACTTTTCCTTTTTATCGCAGGAGATGAGCAGCAGTGATGCAAAGATAATCGACAGCACTTTCATTTTTGTACGTTTCATATTTCCCCGTTTCTTCTTTTGAGTTGTTATACGATAGGAGTTACGCAGTTCAATTTTACAACAGTCTTTTTGTCATCTTTCTCAAAGATGATACTCTTTGAGTAAATCAAATTGCGTAACTCATAGCTTTATCCTTTGCTGAAGGTGTTGCATTTATCCATGTCACCGCTCTGCAAACCAGTCTTAAACCATTGCATCCGCTGTGCCGCACTACCGTGAGTAAATGAATCCGGCGTGACATATCCTTGCGCCTGCTTCTGCAAAGTGTCATCGCCGACCGCGCTTGCTGCTGCTAATCCCTCTTCCACATCGCCTGCTTCAAGCATCTGTCGGCTTTCGTGGGCATGATACGCCCAAACACCAGCAAAACAATCGGCTTGCAGCTCTTGTTGAACCAATATCTTGTTTGCTTCGGTTTTATTCATCTGCTTGCGGGCTGCATGAACTTTACTGGAAATGCCGAGCAAAGTCTGGACATGATGACCGACTTCGTGGGCAATAACATACGCCTGCGCGAAATCTCCCGGTGCTTTGAACCGATGCTTTAGCTCATCAAAGAAACTCAGGTCGATATAAACTTGCTGGTCGCCGGGACAATAAAAAGGGCCGATAGCAGATTCCGCCATGCCGCAGGCTGAGTTGACTGCATTGCGGAAGAGAACAAGGCGCGGCTCCTTATAGGTCTTGCTCTTCTGCTGGAATATCTTTTGCCATGTTTCCTCAGTATCCGCCAAAACGACGGAAACAAAATCCACCATTTCCTTTTCTTCCGCAGTTTCTTGCAGCGGTTGTGTGGAGATAGCAGCTGGTGTTCCTTGCTGTAGTCCTAATAATGCCAACATGCTGCCGAGATTACCTGAAAATAAACCGTAAGCACCTAAGCAGATAACGACGATTGCTGTGCCTTTGAAGCCAAGGAACTTCATTGCCACCGGCAAAAAGCGGAGCATGTCACCACCATTGCCAGAATCGCCGGAACCAGAAACACCCATACTGCGGCGGTCTTCAAGATTGTCGCTTTTTCGTCTTCCTTGCCAATTCATAACAGCCCTCCTTCTTGGTGCCTATGATAAAATGTAAACTCTGCTGAGTAACACGAAGACAATTAAACAAGCAATTTTTTGTTCGCTGTCAGAACCGGAATGTCCTGTCCGTGAAAATCGGCATCATCCGTAACCAACTTCAATCCCTTCTTGCGGCATAACTCTGCAATAATTTGATCGTTGAAATCAGCATCTCCAGCCTCATATTCAGCAATGAGTTGCTTCGTATCAACTGTCTCAAACCCGCTGTCAATCTTTGAGCAATGCCCCAACACACGCCTTGCGCTATCAGCAATATCTTTGGCAATGGGTTTGAAATCTTGGCTTTTCCGAAACTTTTTAAAGTATTCATGCGGACGGCCAAGGATATCCCATTGCAGTCGAGCGTAGGTGTTGATAAATTCTGAGACGATCAGAACATCAATATAGATGCGGCTACGGGAGGAAATAATTTCACTGAGAGCTTGAGAATAAACGGCAGCCTTATTATTTCCTGGTTTTTGCGGTCCATAAATAAACAGCCAGATGTTCGTGTCAAGCAACAGCTCGTCATGTTGGGTGAAATTGTATTGCCGAATGTTACTCGCCATCACTTTCATCTCCAAGCGTGTCCCGAATTGCCTGATCGAATCTCTGCGGATACTTGAAAGACAGCTTTGCATTTTCAACCACACGTTTCAGCTGCTCAATATCGGCAGGCTGGATATCCTGCACCTTGAGCAGCAAACGGATATGCTCTTCGCTGAATGTTCCGTACAGTTGACCGACGGCTGCATTTAAAAACGCTGTTGTCAAAATTGCAACATTATGAAAGGAGAGATTTACCTTGCAGTCCTCCTTAAGGGCTGCGGCAAGGCGTTCATAGACCTGTTGTCCATCACTGGAGGCAACACATAATGGGCTACCTACAGTTTCAAATATGGAGACTGTTAATTCTTTCTGCATAATAAAACCTCAAAAGATGTCTGCGGCATTCAGCTCGGAAGTAAGCACGTATGAATTTGTATCAGCCGTATTGATTTCAATACTGACCACAGTCCCAAGGAAAGGGTTGCGCAGCAGGGTCATGTCTGTTTTCCTGTTTTGTCTCCGCCAGTACCCTGCATCTGACACAATTTGAATGCAGCCGCCATTCAAATCAATGAACTCGCCCAGCAGCTTGAGACCCAGTCCGCCTGGTAGTGGGGCGCGCTTGGTGGTATTGCCTTTTTGAGTAGCCCAGTTGATTGCTTGTTCTGGGGAAAGCTCCAGACCGAGACTATCTTTGATATTGCGGCGGATGCCGATACCTAAATCGGCTACAGAGAAATCGAGCCGGTTGCGGTTGGGAAAGAACTGGCCGCAGCTAAAGATGCCCAACTTTGTCTGTGAATGCAGAACAGAATTGCCGAAGATTTCACAAATACTTTCCCTGAATTTCTTCATCAGACCTAGCGACATATCAGGAAGTTCAGTTCGATGCAGAAACTCTTGCTCGATATATTTGGCAAAATAACGTTCGTCTTTGATATCAAAGCGTTGATAAGGAATTGTTGTTCCCCATCTGTCTTGTATTCTTTTCCGCCCATAATGACTGAGAAAGCCATTCTTCGACAGGATGCTTTCGACATTGGGACGGATGCCAGTCAGCTTGACCGTATTCGGACCGCTGAGGTTGTGTAAGATGGCCCCGAAGGCTGCGCACATATCGGCATCAAGCCAAGATGCTCCATCTAACTTGATCTCAATATTCTCAAAGAAGCAGTCCTTTGTTTCTGCCCACAAGTTCGTCAATGCTTGAAAACCAGACAAGTCATGCCTGATTTCTGGCAGCGAAACGATCATTGCCTCACCTGTTCAAGAGTCCTCTGGAAATATACATCATGCTGTAACAAATTACACCCCCTCCCACCGCTGCATTCCCTCAATCCTGATCCCGATCAAGTCACAGAGCCGCCCGGCGAACTGCCGTGCCATCTCGTGTAAATCAGCAGGATGCAGATAAAAAGAGGGCATGGGCGGACAGATTATCGCCCCGGCCTCATGCGCAGCCAGCATGTTGCGCAGGTGGGTGCGATTAAGCGGGGTTTCGCGCACCGCTAACAGCAGAGGCCGCCGCTCCTTGAGAGTCACGTCCGCCGCCCGATGAATCAGATTAGCAGAGCAGCCTGCGGCAATTGCCCCCAAGGTGCCAACCGTGCAGGGCAGAATCAGCATTGCCTCGTAACAGGCTGAACCAGAGGCAGGTGGCGCGGTGAAGTCATCCGCAGCAAACCAGCGGCTGATGCCGGACAGCTCTTCCGGGGCCTTGTTCTCTTCCAAGCGCAGCACCTTCCTGCCCGCGTCGGAGATGACAGCATGAACCTCCACCTCCTGCCCGGCCAGCAGCTCAAGCAACGCTGTGACATAAATCATACCGGTAGCTCCGGTGATGGCAAGCAGAATACGGCGAGGCAGCTTCATTTGTTTCCTATATAAATAGACACAATGCCGAGCGAAAGCTGTCTGCGCTCTACACCAGTAAAGCCGGTCTCGCGCAGCATGGCAAGGAGTTCTTCCGGTTCATAAAAGGAGGCGATAGAACTGGCAAGGTACTCGTAGGCTTGGCGGTGGCCTGCGCAGATATCGGCAATGCGGGGGAGCATGTAGTTCAGGTAGCAGTTGTAGATCGGCTTAACGAAGCGATTGCGTGGCCGCGACAGCTCCAAGATCAGCAACCTCCCGCCGGGCCGCAGCACCCGGTGCATCTCGGCTAACCCTTGCCGAGTGTTGGCTAAGTTGCGCACCCCGAAGCCAACTGTGCAGCCCCAGAAGGTGTTGCTTGGCGCAGGTATCTCTTCACCATCACCACAGACCGGATATATCCTTCCCCTGCGCTGCGTATCCGTCAGATTGCTGATGCCCGCCCGCAGCATCCCCTCGCAGAAATCAACCGCCAGCACGGTCCGATCTTTCGCCTGTCGAGTCAGCTCCAAGGAGAGCGGCAGAGTACCTGCGCAGAGGTCAAGCACAGGCCCGTGAGGAAAGTCGCGCAGGAGGCGGACAGTACGCCAGCGCCAGCAACGGTCAAGGAGGAGCGAGAGCAGAGAGTTGAGCAGGTCATACTTCGGGCTGACCGAGGTGAAGATGTCCCGCACCTGCTCCTTCTCCAAGGGGATCATGTCAGCAGGGAAAGAGCTTCAGCGGCAGGGCGGCAGGGCTGGCCTCGCCGCGCCGAATCAGCAGCTCGATAAACCGCGCCAAGGCCTCTTGCTTGACCGGGCTAAGGTCGTACTCTATCGACTGGAAATAGCGGAGGCAGGCTACAGCAGTCATCAGGGGAATGCGGGGCGCGGCCTTGGCGCAGATTTCCGGTAAGCGAGCCAATCCCTGTTCTCGACAGCTGATAAGCGTTTGCTGTATCTCTCTCGCTACATCTGTGTTGCCTTGGAGAAAGTCCTCCCGCACCGCGCAGACCGCAAAGACGAAAGGCAGCCCGGTCTGCTGATGCCAGTATTCTCCCAGATCAATCTGTACTGGGTAGCGTGGATCGGGCGCGGCATTGAGGCGCAGGGCTTCGTCGCCAATAGCCAGCAGTGCCGCAGGTTCCTCAGTAAGCGCGGGCGGAGCAAAGATTTCCCCTCGCACATAGCGCGGCCTGACCTTGATGAATTCCTCTAAGATAAGCCGCAGCAAGCAGACCGAGGTGTCGGACTGGCCGGTGAGCAGCACTAACGTGCCGTCTAACTGCTCAGGTGGCACGGACGAGAAGAGGAAGACGCTGCCCACTGGCCCACTCGTGGCTGTACCGACTCATGGCT
>JAGIXO010000075.1 GCA_026122915.1 Candidatus Electronema nielsenii
TTTTAAAACGATCTAAAAACTGAAATACTATAGCGTGTGAAAAACGCACACATCCATTCACCTTTCTTCCATCCAAGGCAGTATGGAACAGAGCGAACAACGCATGAAATCTTCTGAAATCCGCTATCGGCGGCTTTTTGAAGCGGCAAGAGACGGCATCTTGATCCTTGATGCCGAAACAGGGAAGATTGCGGATGTGAATCCCTTTTTGGTGGAAATACTGGGCTATTCCCGTGAGGATTTTTTAGGAAAGAATCTTTGGGAGATAGGGGCATTCAAAGATATTGACGCATCAAAGGCCGCGTTCTCGGAACTGAAGCAGAAGAAGTATGTCCGCTACAACGATCTGCCGCTGAAGACCAAAGACGGTCGCCTGATTGCGGTGGAGTTTGTCAGCAATGTCTATCTGGCCGATCAGGAGGAAGTGATTCAGTGCAATATCCGCGACATTACCGAACGAAAACGAATCGAAACGGCTTTGCTGAATGCCCACGTTGAACTGGAGCAGCGGGTCGAGGAGCGCACAGCTGAACTCAAGACGGCACTGACTGAAATCAGCCTGTTGAAAGAACAGGTTGAGGCGGAGAATCTCTTTTTCCGCAGAGACTTGCGGATGAAGTATCAGTTCAATAAAATTATTGGCCAAAGCAGCGGTCTCAAGGATGTTCTCCGCATGGCCGAGCAAGTGGCTCCCGGCAGCACCACGGTGCTGATCCTCGGCGAAACCGGCACTGGCAAAGAACTGATCGCTGCCGCTATTCACGACATGAGTCCGCGCCGAGAACTCCCGATGATCACGGTCAACTGCGCGGCACTGCCAAGCAATTTGATCGAAAGCGAGCTGTTCGGGCGTGAGAAAGGAGCATACACCGGGGCTGACACCAAGCAGTTAGGCCGGTTTGAAATTGCTGACGGCTCCACTCTCTGCTTGGATGAAATCGGCGAACTGCCGCTCGAACTGCAAGCGAAACTGCTCCGGGTCATCCAGCATAACGAGTTTGAGCGGTTAGGATCGTCCCGCACCGTCAAAGTGGATGTGCGCATCGTAGCCACCACCAACCGCAATCTTGAGGAAGAGGCCAGCAAGGGCAGATTCCGTTCAGACCTGTATTATCGGCTCAATGTCTTTCCCATCACGGTGCCGCCCCTGCGGCAGCGGAAAGAAGATATTCCGATGATGGTTCACGCCTTTGCCGAGCGGTATGCGAAAAAGCTGGGTAGAAATATCACTTCTGTCCGCAAAGAAACGATCAAGGCCTTGCAAGAGTACGCTTGGCCCGGCAACATCCGGGAGCTGGAAGGTGTCATTGAGCGGGCAGTGATTCTCTGCTCTGGCCCAGTGCTGTATCTCACGGACGAGCTGAAGATTCTCTCTCCCATTCCCACATCGTCTGACAAGCAGACCTTAGAAGAGAAGGAACGGAATCACATCATGAAAATTCTTCATGAAACCCGCTGGCGGATTGAGGGCAAGGACGGTGCCGCCCTGATTCTTGGCATCAATGCCAGCACCTTGCGCGCACGAATGCACAAGCTCAACATCTGCCGCCCCCAAACGCAGTCACCGGATTAAACGCCGCAAAGCTTTCTCCTCCCTCGCCCCTCAATATGCTAAGGTTTTCGGCCAAATATTGAGGAAAGCATCGCAGTAGCATCTTCCCTTTTGTTTCAAGCACCGCGCAACTCCTCTTTATACAACAATCTTTTATTTATCCAGCAAACTGGCCCGCAGTTTGCAATAGTGTTTGTATGCTTGCGTTCATTCGGCCCTTGCCGGAGAAGACCTTGCAGAAGCATTCGAGAGAAAAATCTCAGCAATGAACTCATTGCTGATCGCATTCACTAAAGGATATCCGTGAAAAAGAATAATCTCACCTCGTCGCCTGTCAGCAATATTTCAAGGAAAACAGCCGGAAGTGCTGCCCTGTTTATCGGTTTATTCTTGGTGCTTTCGCTGATTGCTTGCAATGGCCCTCCTGGGCCGACGGGACAGACCGGTAACACTGGCAACACCGGAAATACTGGAAATACCGGCAACACTGGAAATACTGGCAAAGCCGGAGCTGAGGGTGCGCAAGGCAACCAAGGTAACACCGGGGATACCGGTTATACAGGTGCCAAAGGAAAAACTGGCAACACTGGAAATACCGGCAATACCGGAGCTGATGGTGCGCAAGGCAACCAAGGCAACACCGGGGATACGGGAGACACCGGTTATACAGGTGCCAAAGGCAATACCGGCAACACTGGAAATACCGGCAAAGCCGGAGCTGAGGGTGCGCAAGGCAACCAAGGTAACCAAGGTAACACCGGAGACACCGGCAAAAAAGGCTCAGGTGCTACAGTAATTATCGAAAAAGAAAAAGAATAACAATCGAGTTTATGAACTGCGGACGTTTGAGCGGTCAGCAGACATGTTGGAAGGGAAGTGTTTGGCAGTTCGTGGAGGTTTCTCTGAATTCCGGGCTGGTTCAAAAAAATCCTCGGCAATGAACTCATTGCTGATCGCATTCACCAAGGGAGAAGTTGCTGTGAAAAAGAACAATCTTAGCTCATCGCCTGTTACCAGTGTTTCAAGGAAAGCAGCCGGAAGTGCTGCCCTGTTTGTCGGCATGTGCCTTATGCTTTCACTGACTGCCTGCACTGGCCCTCGCGGCCCTCGCGGCAATACTGGAAGCACCGGAAATACTGGCAACACGGGCAATACCGGTTATACCGGAGCTTCTGGAGACACCGGCTACACAGGTGCAACCGGGGCCACTGGTGCGCAAGGAAACCAAGGTAATACTGGAGATACCGGAGACACTGGCTATACAGGTGCCACCGGAAGAACTGGAAATACCGGCAACACAGGAGATACCGGAGCTGACGGTGCGCAAGGAAATCAGGGCAACCAAGGCGACACTGGGGATACCGGCGAAACTGGTTATACAGGTGCCACCGGAAGAACTGGAAATACCGGCAACACCGGAGCAACTGGCAACAGAGGCCCAGGTGCTACTGTGATTGTTCAACCAGAATTATGAACCGCAGACGATTCTGCGAACAGCAAAAAGGAACGGAGATACTTATGTCACAATACGAAAAACACCCTAATCATTTTGCGATGTTTTTTTTGATGGGCGGCGCACTGGGCGCATTAGCAGGCATCTTTCTTGCCCCAAAGTCGGGAAAAAGACTGCGAGCTGATCTCAGGAATAAAGGCAGCGAAGCGGTCGATGATACCAAGGAAATGTACGCTGATGTTAGCACCAAGGCAAAAGAGATCATCGAGGAAGCCGAGCATCAGGCAGAAGCCTTGAAGAAGGAGGCGGAACGCTATCTCTCAGAGGCCCGCCTGCGGGTGAAAGAAATCTTTGCCCGAAGTGAAGAATAGAGAGACTGAGCAGCCGAGTCTGAACCTCTGGAGAGGCCATGGAAATACTGCTGGTAATCAGCGTCACGGTCATTGCGGCGGTCATGGTGATGAGAGCTGTTTTTGAGATTCTTGCTCTTGTCCAAGTTCGCCGTGCTGCTCGAGAGGCCGAGAAACTGCTTGCTTCGGTCAGCCGTGAAGTCAGCTCGATTTCCACTGATGTCAAAAGTCTTGTCCAAGCCATTCATGAGCAGGCGGAACGAGTCGAAGACAGCATTGAAACCTTCCATGACATGGCTGCTTGGATGAAAGCATTTCAGTCCGAGGTCAAACCGGGAATCGAAGAGACCTTGTTACAGTTAGCCGCAGTCCTTGGTGGCGTGCGGCGAGGTGTCGAAGCTGTCACCAGCAGTATGTATGGAAAGAAAGCAAGTTCTGAAAAATCGCAGCACAGGAGAAATCATAATGAATGAGCATTCAGGTACGAAAGATCGTGCAGAAGGACAATTCCATCAAGTCAATGGAAAGATCAAGGAAGTTGTCGGTAATATGTTTGATAATCAATATCTGGAAACCGAAGGAAAGAAAGAAAATCTGTCGGGTAAAGTTCAGGATAAAGTCGGCCAAGTGAAGAAGGTTTTTGGGATGTAGGAATGATGCGTTTGAGATGAAAGGATGATTGAAGAAAAGCAGGGCAGTTAGTCTGATTTTCTTCAGGAAGCAGCAAAGGAGTTGCTTGTAATGAAGAGTGAGAAGCCAAGAAGAAAGGGTCAAAGTGTAGTGAAATTCCATCAAATGCTAGGCGGAATTTATTACACTGCTGGGAAGCGTACTGATCGCCAGAAGATGAAGACAGAAGAGAGAGAAGAAGACGCAGCCGCCAGCAAGATTGAAGACGAGCCGGTGCTGTAAGCAGGATTGAAAGGATAAAGCAGAAGAAGCAGGCAATATCGCCTGCTTCTGTGAGCATATCCGCAAAATGAGAAATCGCAATGAACGAGAATACAAAGCAACCGAACAGCAATTGCCAACCTAATTGCCCGCCAGAAAATGACTCGCAAAAGGCGAAGGATAAGCATAACGAGGACACGAAGCACGCTGATCAACAGAAGATGAAAGATGACGACAAGGCGAAGGATAAACACAACGAAGACACGAAGCACGCTGATCAGCAGAAGATGAAAGATGACGACAAGGCGAAGGATAAGCATAACGAGGACACGAAGCACGCTGATCAGTAGAAGAAGAAAAAGCACTTGGACAGCAGGCGTAACGGATTCAGCGTAAAGAGATGAAGTGGAAGAGGCAGGTAGTTCGCCTGTCTCTTTGAAGTCTATTGTTAAATAAAATCAGCAAAGGAGAAATCGCAATGCACGAGAACATAGAGCAGCCGAAAAAAAAGAGCCAGCCAGAAGGTGACTTTCCAAAGAATACGAGTAAGCATGATGATGTAAAGCCCGATGATCGTCAAAAGGCGAGAGATGAAGAGAGAGAGAAGAGAGCAGCTGAAAAAGTGCAAGCGTGAAAGGATAAAGCAGGAGATGAGGCAATCTTGCCTTTCTCTGTGAGCGTATCCCCATAGTTTGAGTAAAGGAAAATAGCAATGAATGATGATATTGAGCAACCGAACAATGATGCACAGAAAGTGAAATCAACAACTGGTGCTGCTCCTGCAAAGCAGGATGATCACAAGAAGAAAGAAGGCAAGCAGGAGAAACCGGCTGACAAAAAAGCCGACAAGGGACATGGTCATCACGCGTAAACGATTGAGCGTGAAAGGATGAAGTAAAAGAGACAGGGAAAACTCCCTGTCTCTTGCAGGCATAAGCTGAGAAGGCAAAAAACAAAAAGGAATATAATGAAAAAAATGTATTTATTGACTGCAGCGACCGCAGCGATTGTATTAGTAGCAAACGGCATACCTGTAGTAGCAGCTGAGATGGATGACCGCATTGAATCTTCGTTTAAAGAGAGCTTTATTTACAAAAAATATCTGAAGGATGAAAATATCAAGATCAGTTCAAGAGAAGGAGCCGTCATTCTCTCAGGCAGCGTGTCTGACGAAAGCGACAAGATCATTGCCTATAACATCGCTGAAGCTCTGCCTGATATCAAGAGCGTGGATAATCGGATTGATATCACCGGAAATCGTCCAGATGAGAAGTCTGATATTTGGATTAGCATGAAGGTGAAAGGCGCACTCATGTATCATCGCAATGTGAACGCCATAAAAACAGAGGTCAGTGTCAAAGATGGCGTTGTGACCCTGAAAGGCGAAGCCGCCAGTCAGGCACAAAAAGAACTCACTACTGAGTATGCCAAAGATATTGATGGAGTGAAAGAAGTAAGCAACGAGATGACGATAGCAGCGGCTCCTGAACCCGCACCTCAGACGATGGCCGAGAAGATTGACGATGCTTCTGTTACTGCTCAGGTGAGGATGGCATTATTGACCCATCGTTCAACCAGATATGTCAGTACCAAGATTGTAACCAAGGATGGCGAAGTGACATTGACCGGCATTGCCAAGAACGATGCTGAAAAGTCTTTGGTTACCAAACTCGCTACCGATATTCAAGGTGTGGTCAGTGTGAAGAACCAGATGACAGTCGAAGAGGTAAAGACTAAGTAGCTTGCGGCTGTAGCAAATGTTTTAAGAGTCAGTCGTCATAGTGGTATAAACCCGGACAGTTTAAAAGGAGCAGTAGCATGAGTATTGCAATGATCTTGATGATTGTGCTGGTTCTTTTTTTCGTTGGAGCCTTACCCACATGGCCCCACAGCAGAAGTTGGGGTTACTATCCAAGCAGCGGGCTTGGACTTGTTGTTTTAGTTCTGGTCGTGCTGATTCTATCGGGGCGGATGTAACTTATTTGTGGTTTTGATGATTTATATTTTTGGGTTCTTTCATTCATAAAGAGGTACCATGAACACACTACGTTTTGTAAGATTTTGTTCTATTGCCGCAGCATGTTTGTGCTTCAGCTTTGTTTTTACTAATGAAAGTTTAGCGAGAGAGAGGGAAACTCAGTATAATTCCACCCAAGAGCGTCGATATCAGCAGAAGAATGCGAGACAAGAAAGGCGCGGATCGTATTTCAACGACAACGGCTATACGCATCTCAACATTCCGGCAAGGCATTATCCACGGCTTGGCGAATGCCGCATTTGGTACCCAGATCGTCAGCGGTCTTCTCGGATCAGATGCGGTCAAACGCCTCCTCGTGGGGCTTGGCTTATTCAGCATCCCAGAAATCGTCCACGCCATGTGTACGTGAATGTATATGAGCCACAGAGTCGTGGTATTGTGTTTAGTATCGGAGAATTTGAAATTCGCTCTGGAGCATTTTTGCGCGAGATGCCACACAGATGAAGAACAAATTATCAGATGATCTCAACTGAAAGGAGAATGATATGTGGACTGTTGCAGTAATACTGTTGGTGTTATGGGCATTAGGATTAGTGAGCAGCTACACAATGGGCGGGTTTATTCATCTCCTGCTGGTTGTTGCTATTATCGTGGTGCTGTTCAGGGTTATTCAGGGACGACGCGTGGTGTAGGAGGTTACTTTTGGCCGCTGGGTCAAAACTGTTGATGTAGCAGGATAGTCTTTTCCAGCGGACAGCAAACCTTGTTTTTGATAAATCCATTATCATCGGAAAGGAAGTTATGAAGACAACCGGAAGAGTTGAACGCAAGGTAGCTGTCGTGACAGGAAGCGCGTTGGGAATAGGCAGGGCAACTTCTTTGATGTTAGCGAGAGAAGGAGCAAAGGTGGCTGTAACAGATATAAATGATGATGCAGGACAAAAGGTAGTAGGCGAAATTAAGACATTCGGTGGAATTGCAAAATACTGGCATCTCGATACTGCGGATGAAGATAGTGTTAGCAGTGCTTTTGCAGAGATTGTCCGTGAGTTTGGGGCAATAGACATCCTTGTCAATAATGCGGGTATCGCCGGGGTGAATCGTCCTACGCATGAGATCAGCAAGGCGGAATGGGATAAAGTCATAGGCGTGAATGTCGGCGGCGTGTTCCTTTGCACTAAACATGCAATTCCGTTTATGCGGAAAGCTGGCGGAGGAAGCATCATAAACATGTCATCCATTTACGGACTGGTCGGTGCTGCGGACCTGCCGCCTTATCATGCGTCCAAAGGGGCTATTCGGCTGATGAGCAAAAATGATGCATTATTTTATGCAAAGGAAAACATCAGAGTCAATTCTATATATCCGGGCTTTATCTGGACTCCTCTTGTCGAGGAACTGGCCGCAAATTCACCCGAAGGAGCTGAGGCATTCAGAAAGCAGCTTGATAGCCGTCATCCTATTGGTCATATCGGAGAGCAGGATGATATTGCCTATGGTGTACTGTATCTTGCATCTGATGAGTCTAAATTTATGACCGGCAGCGAACTGGTCATAGATGGTGGATACACTGCTCAATAACAGTTGCTGATAAATAATGTGTGCATGGTGATGCACTGATCTCATCTGGAGGTTTGTTATGAAATGGACCAGTGTTTATCTTATTGGATACATAATTTTAATCGGCGGGATTGTCGCTGCGCTTTGGAAATTGGGAGTCATAGCCAGTATTGGCATGGCATGGACCGTGATCGGAGTGGTTATTGTGATCGGCATTGGCGTGATGCTTGCAGTTTCTAACAGTGGTAGCAAAAGAAATATCACGATAGACAGGGAATAGTCTTGTTTGAAATTTTATAAGGAGAATACATTACATGAATACATGGCTTCTGATAGCGGAGAAGGGAAAACGATCTCTGTTTTGTCTCTCCCTGATAGTTTTGTTCTGCCAACACCAAGCAGA
>JAGIXO010000076.1 GCA_026122915.1 Candidatus Electronema nielsenii
TCAATGCGGTCAAAATGTTACCCTGCGGATCAACAGTTCAGTACGCGCAACTGATCCTAACAGTTATATCGCAGTTGGAAAGACTGAACAGTCCGGCAAAATGACTTTTCAGTTGAAATGGCGAAAATGTCATTCATGAGACGGAATAAACAATTATGTTGTATTATTCTGAATAGGTAAAATTCCTGCTGTTACAATTGGCAATTTTTTATCTTCAGAAAAGGAAAAAGTATTGATGAAGAAAATTATTGTCGCCACATTAGCCGCAGCTTTCTGCATTGTTACTGCTGAAGCAGATGCGCAAGTATATTTCAATTCACCCATTGATTTTGCCGGAACAGGCTGCAAATTAGGTTCATATATTTTCTCAGGTGAAAAAACTGACACCTTGACTGTCATGTTCAGCGCGTATGATGCGGCTAACCCAAGTTCTAATGCTGTCAGCGGACTACAGAACACCTCTTGTAATTTTGTCATACCTGTTTATGTGCCGCAAGGTTATCAGGTATCCACTATGACTACAGATTGGAGGGGGTATGCTGAAGGCTCAACCGAGCTATTTCGTGAATATTTCTTTGCCGGCGCGAAAGGGATCGGTAAAATCTCAAATCCTTCCGGAAATTATACAGAAAGAGATGATGATCTAATCTATACGACTTGCAGTTCATACGGAGAAGACGTATTCCTGCGGATCAATACTTCAGTGCGGGCAATAGACAGCAAGAGTTATATTGTCGTGGACACCGCTGATTTCCAGAACAATGTCATTTTTCATCTGAACTGGAAGAAATGTGACCCAATACTACTTCCTTCTATTTTCCTGCTTCTTTTGTAGATTTTTTGGTAGTCTTCAAGGGGTAGTGGCGACACCTTGACAGCTATCGGAAATGCTGACAAAAAGTTAAATTCAGACGAACGGCTGATTGAGTTGAAACGGAAGTAGGATTTAAGGTAGAATACATTGACATTGCTATTTTAACTTGCTTGATTTCTTCCAAACCTAACTATCCTGCTCCTCCTCAAATGAATCTTCAAAAACTAATCGACCGGGAGCGACTGGCCCGAACGTTTATCCAGCTTTGTGAAACTGACAGTCCTTCCGGTGAGGAAGGACGCATGGCCACGCTGGTTACGGAATTTCTCTGCGGTCTTGGTGCGCCGCCGCCGTTTGAGGACAATTCTGCCGCAACCACCGGCTCGCAGTGCGGCAACCTCATCTTTCGCTTTGAGGGCGATGCAGACCGCGAGCCGTTGTTTTTTAACTGCCACTTGGACACAGTCGAGCCGGGACGCGGCATTAGGGTGCTGCGTCAAGGCGACCGCTTCACCAGCAGCGGCAATACCATACTTGGTAGCGACGATAAAGCCGGCATTGCCGCGATGATCGAAGCGTGGCGGATAATTAGGGAAAATAATCTGCCTTATGCACCGTTAGAATTCGTTTTCACCACTGCCGAGGAAACCGGCCTGCTCGGTGCTAAGGCTCTCAACCCAGCCCATCTGCGGGCAAAAATGGGCTATGCTTTAGATACCAGCGGGTTTGGTAGAGTAATTATCGGTGCGCCTGCCTCCAACCGCCTGAGCATCACAGTTAAAGGGGTCGCAGCACATGCTGGCCTGTATCCAGAAAAGGGCATAAACGCCATCGTGCTGGCAGCAAAAGCCTTGGCCGCTTCTCCTTGCGGCAGGATTGACGAAGAAACGACAGTCAACTTTGGCACCATTCAGGGCGGCGCAGCAACGAATATCGTGCCAGAGTACGTGCTGATTGAGGGAGAAGTTCGCAGTCATTCAATGGAAAAATTAGAGCGACTGACCAAGGAAATCGAAGCCGTTTTCCGCAGTGTGATTGCTGACTGGCGCGATCCGTCTGGGCAGGCCAAGGGCGTACCTAAGCTGGATTTTCAGGCTGAATTAGATTTTCCAGCAATGAAATTGAGCCGAGAAGACGCGGTGATTCGCCGAATTGCCGCCGCCGCAGAGAGTATCGGTATGGATTTGAGCTACGAGATTGCCGGAGGGGGGAGCGATGCCAACATCTTCAACGGCTGCGGTCTCCAAACCGCCATTGTTGCCACGGGTATGACCAATGTGCATACAACCGCTGAAGAGGTCAGTCTGGAGGATATGGTAGAACTCACCCGGCTGATTTTGGCTCTAACTACCGGGTGATACAAAATTTAGCAGAACGTCCCGGCCTGAATATTGATCACCTCAAACTCACGCACTCCGCCCGGTGTTTTGGCGGTGATCTCATCGCCCACCGCCTTGCCAAGAATGGAGCGACCCAGCGGGGCTAATACGGAGATGGAGCCACTTTTCACGTCTGCCTCTTCTGGTCCCAAAAGTTGATAGGTCACTTCCTCGTCGGTCTTCATGTCCATCAAGGTGATGACTGTGCCAAAAACTGCCCGTCTGGTGGTCACTTTAGTGCAGTCAATGGTCTCAGCCCGGCCTAATTTGTCCCTCAGCTCCATGATCCGGCCCTCAGTCAGACTCTGCCGTTCCTTGGCTGCATGATATTCGGCATTTTCCTTCAGATCACCGTGGGCGCGAGCGACCTCAATCGCCTTAACCACGTCGGGCCGCTCAACTTTCTCTAACCGCTCCAACTCTTTCTTGAGCTGCTGATATCCGCTCTGGGACATGGGGATACGTTCAACCATGATACTTCCTTTTTTCAGTGTGTTGGCAAAAAATAATCCTTCCTCTACGGGCGGAGCCGCAGGGGAAGGAAAACCTCTCTTTTTCAGTCGGTTCAGGAACGGTAAAAAGCAGCGATACGCTCGACCACGTATTCCTGCTGCTCCCGGCGGAGTTCCGGGAAGATCGGCAAAGCCAGCGAATTCTGCGCCAACTGCTCGGCAATGGGCAGGGATAGCTCGTTGCTGCCGTATTTCTTCATGCAGTCCTGCTTGTGGAGGCAGACCGGGTAATACACCTCACAGCCTACGCCCTGCTGCTGAAGATAGGTGCGCAGAGCCTCGCGGTTCGGTACCCGGATGACAAACTGGTTGTAAATATGGTAATTGTGCGCTGCTGCTTCCGGGCTGGCCGCATGAACCGCTCTCGGCAGAATCACCGGATTGTCCGTCAGTCCGGCCTGCGCGAACAGCTCTTGATAGACTCGACTGTTGGCCTGCCGCTGTTTGTGCCATCGTTCGAGATGCGGCAGCTTAACACTGAGGACAGCAGCCTGAATCGGATCAAGACGGAAATTGCCGCCGATCTTCGAGTGGTAATATTTGGGTTTTGCGCCATGATTACGATAGCAGCGCAGCGTTTCGGCAAAATTGCTGTCCGAGGTGACGACCATGCCGCCGTCGCCCAAGCAGCCGAGATTTTTGGACGGGAAGAAGGAGTAGCAGCCAACCAAGCCCATCGCGCCAGCTTTGCGCCAGACGGTGGAGCCGTTTTGTTCCTGCATCGGGTATTCCGAGCCGATAGCCTGAGCAGCGTCTTCAATCACCGGGATGCTGTATTCTTTGGCTAGTGCCATGATTCTGCCCATGTCTGCGCACTGACCGAAGAGATGCACCGGAATGATGGCTTTGATCGTACGCCCGTTCTTAGCATCTTCAGCGAGAAGCTCCGCCATCTTGTCGGGATCAATATTGAAGGTCTCCTTCTGAACATCGGCAAAGACCGGCAAAGCACCGACCCGGAGAATCGCCCCGACCGTGGCGAAGAAGCTGTACGGCGTGGTCAGCACTCGGTCGCCTAGGCCGATTTCCAAGGCCATCAGACACATCAGCAGAGCATCAGTGCCACTGCTCACGCCAATCCCGGCAGTAGCTCCGCAGTAGGTCGCAACATTTTGCTCAAGCTCCGTAACCTTAGGGCCGAGGATATACGTGGTGGAATCAACCACCTCGGTAACAGCCCGCAGGATTTCGTCACGCAGGGCAGCAGTCTGCTGGTGCAAGTCTAAAAGAGGAACGTTCATTTTAACCTCAATTCAAGATAAACAGCGCATGATGGTGAGCATCCCACTCAGTGCAGATCGGAGCCAACGGCGGGGGCAGCAGCAATATATTCGGCATCAAGGAAATCCCGAACATCAGGCAGTTCCTTTTCAAACACGGCGCGGAGCTTTTTCAACAGATTGGTCTCAATCTGCCGCACCCGCTCTCGCGAAATTTCAAATTGATCGGCAATAGTCTGGAGGGTTTCCGGCTCGTCACTGAGCAAGCGGGTGTTGAGGATGACCTTTTCTTTGTCATTCAGCAGCTCGTCGATCTGACTGAGAATGCCGGAAATTTTCTCCCGCACCTCGTGCATAGCCACGATGTCTTCGACTGCTGGGCCGCTGGCTGGAAAGAAGTCCTTCTGCTCGTCGTCGGAATCACCCATCAGTGGGGCTTCTAAGGAGACATCCCAGCTATCCATGCGCTGGCCCATCTCGACAATTTCGCTCTCTTTGACGTTAAGCCGTTCCGCGAGCAGCTTGACATCCGCCTTAAAGCCCTGCGCTTCCAGGAGCTTTTTTTCTTTGTTCAGGCTGAAGAAGAGTCTGCGCTGGTTCTGGGTGGTGCCAATCTTTACCAGCCGCCAGTTATCCATGATGAACTTGAGGATGTAGGCGCGAATCCAGTAGGCAGCGTAGTAGGAGAACTTCACGCCCCGGTAAGGATCGAATTTCTTCGTTGCCTGCACCAAACCAACGTTGCCTTCTTGTACCAAGTCCATGAAATTCTGCATCCAGTATTTCTGGAAATCCATAGCCACTTTGACCACTAAGCGCAGATTGGCAGACACCAAGCGGTAAGCGGCCTCTGGGTCGCCAGTCTCACGAAAGCGGACAGCCAGCTCGTCGGTCTCTTCGCGGGAAAGCAGCTCGTACTGACTGATCTCCTGCAAATAGCGGTGTAAAGCCGGGTTACTGACCGCTGGTAGGTTATCCTCGTTGGAGGAGACCAAGGCCACTGGATAATAGGGCCGCTCTTCTATCTCCTCAACGTCCTCAATGCTCTGTTCGATCTGTTGTTCGCTCATAAATAAAATACGTACTCGGCACGATGCTTCACTGTACTGCATTCCGGCAGAAAATTCACGCAGCAGACAGAAAAAACAGGCCGTCTAACCCGAGCCGGTGCTGTATTACTTGAAAAAGTTTCAAATTCAGTATATTTATACTTCCTCCTTTCTGCAAACCGCAAAGAGTAACCCTTTTTCAATCAATATACAACAGAATATGAAAAACAT
This sequence comes from Candidatus Electronema nielsenii, assembly GCA_026122915.1. Classification (GTDB taxonomy): domain Bacteria; phylum Desulfobacterota; class Desulfobulbia; order Desulfobulbales; family Desulfobulbaceae; genus Electronema; species Electronema nielsenii. Next base: position 5,206 of record JAGIXO010000076.1, read on the forward strand.
ACGAAATTTCAGCGTAATTGCCCATATAGACCACGGCAAATCAACCCTGTCTGACCGCCTGATTCAGCTCTGTGGCTTAGTCACTGCCCGCGAGTTCAAGGATCAGCTCTTAGACAACATGGATATTGAGCGAGAACGGGGCATCACCATCAAGAGCCAGACCATTTGCCTGCCGTACAAGGCTAAGGACGGCCAGCAGTATTATCTGAACCTCGTTGACACACCCGGCCATGTGGACTTCACCTACGAGGTGTCCCGCGCTTTGGCGGCCTGCGAAGGTGCGTTGCTCTTGGTCGATGCAGCGCAAGGCGTGGAAGCACAGACCTTGGCCAACCTTTATCTGGCAATGGAAAACAATCTGGAGATCATCCCAGTGATCAACAAAATTGATCTGCCTGCTGCCGAGCCAGAGAAGGTGGCGCGGGAGATCAGCGAAGACCTTGGCCTGAGCTTAGAGACGGTGCAGCAATGTTCAGCCAAGACGGGCTTAGGCGTGGAAAACATCTTAGAGGCCATTGTCAAGTATCTGCCGCCACCAGAGGGTGATGCTGACGCGCCGCTGCAAGCCCTGATCTTTGATGCCAATTACGATGCCTACCGGGGTACGGTTATTTCCGTCCGCATTGTCAACGGCACGGTGCGGCCCGGCGACACCATTGTCTTCATGCACAACAACTCTGAGTACAAAGTGGAGGAGGTTGGCCAGTATCTCCTCGTCCGTACTCAGTGTGAAAACCTGTCTGCTGGGCAAATCGGCTATATTATTGCCGGGGTGAAAACGCTCACCCATGCCAAGCCGGGCGACACCGTGACCCGCAAGGATGATCCTTGTTCTATCGCTCTGCCTGGCTTCAAAGAGGCGCAGCAGGTGGTCTTTTCGTCCATCTATCCGATCTCCGCTGATGACTACGAAGACCTTGGCGCAGCGTTGGAAAAGCTCCAGCTCAACGATGCCTCCCTCACCTTTCAGAAAGATTCTTCTGCTGCGCTGGGCTTTGGCTTCCGCTGCGGCTTCCTTGGCCTGTTGCATTTAGAAGTGGTGCAGGAGCGGATTGAGCGCGAGTTTGATCTCTCGATCATCCTCACCGTGCCCTCAGTACGCTATGAGGTGTATCTGCACAGCGGCACTATCCAGATGCTCGACAACCCTTCTTTCTTCCCAGACCCCAGCCTCATTGAGCATGTGGAAGAGCCATTCATTCGCGCCACTATCCTCATTCCCGAACGCTATATGGGGACGCTGATGAATCTCTGCATGGAGCGGCGCGGCGAGAACATCACGCACCATTACCCCACAACAGGCCGCATCGAGCTAACCTGTGAACTCCCGTTGGCTGAGGTGATTTACGATTTCTACGACAAGCTTAAATCACTGACTCAGGGCTATGGCTCCTTTGATTATCAGATGCTGGATTATCGCACCAGCGATCTGGTCAAGCTGGATATTCTCGTCAACGGCGAGCGAGTCGATGCCCTTTCACAGCTCACCCACCGCCAGCGTTCCCGCGAGCGCGGCCTGAAAGCCTGCGAGAAATTGCAGGAGGAAATCCCTCGTCAGATGTTCAAGATTGCGATTCAGGCCAGCATTGGCGGCAACGTTGTGGCCAGAACTAACATCTCTGCTTTGCGCAAGGACGTAATCGCCAAATGCTACGGTGGTGATATTTCGAGAAAACGCAAACTGTTAGAAAAACAGAAAGCTGGTAAAAAGCGAATGAAAACCGTGGGCAATGTCGATATTCCGCAGTCGGCATTCTTGTCCGTGCTGAAGTCGGAGCAATAGAGGCAGAGGTGGCAGGTCTTTGATGATCTGCCATTTTTATCTGTTTTCAATCAGTTAGCTTGTCCGTAAGAGCAGAAATCTCTCGGTCTATGTTCTTTATATCCGCTACTATTGGTTTTGCTGTTTCTGGGGACTTTTCGAGAGCCAGCCTTAATATACTCATCCAGTTAAGATTATTTCTTGCTCTTGCCGCTTCGATTTGATCAATAGGATGCGGACATTTTTTTTCATTATCTTGCGGATATTGAATGGATACAAAGAATTTCCCAAGAACTCTGTCATATTTCTTTTGAATCTCTTGGTTCCCAGCAAGCCAATCCTCTTTCGTTAAACCGAGAAAGTGAACACCTCTGCGTTCGCCATTTTTAAAAATATTTGAACGCCTAAATCCCTCCTCCTGAAACAAAAAAATTTTATGTAATTTTACAACTGTGTCATTTCCTTCAAGCACTTCGCAGTTTAATTTTTCCAACCCTAATGAGTTAAAAATAAAATGAATAAATGAATACTCAAGAGCTGCCCCAAGTCCTTCCGATGCGGTTTCCGTTACATAATATCCCCAATCAGCTTTTTTATGAAGACGATCAATTGCATTGACACTTACAACGCCTAATGGCTTATGCACTTCGTTTAAGACAACAAAAACAATTTGTGTGTCGTCTTGCTTGAGTCGGTTTATCCAGCCTAAATGTTCATTTGCTCCGATAATGTGGTCTGTGTGCATCAATTTTCGTACACTTTCCTCGTTTCTGATTTCTCTGACCTTCATCTGTGATTCTGTATCGAGGGAGGTCAAGGGAACAAGATTGATTATCTTTGGTAACGCTGAATTCATGATAAGTTTCCTTTATGTATTTATTTTGTGGAATTGAAATGCGTAAATTTCATCCTAACTTGCATTGATACAACGATTTACGCTTGAGGTGTTTAGTAGGCACTGCGCGAGAAAAAAAGGACAGAAACGTGGCAGGAGGGTTATTTTTCTATTGCGCTGGTTCAGCACCATAGCTGTAATAAAATGACCCGCCACAAACCGCATATTGCTTGCCAGCTTCGATTTGGGCGGGTGCCACCGCAAGAACAATTCTGCTCTCTATGCAGAGTATCCTCTCTTGCGGTTAACAGTCAACCACTAAAGAGAGGTATATAGC
>JAGIXO010000077.1 GCA_026122915.1 Candidatus Electronema nielsenii
TGCGTCCTGTGCAATGTTCCATCTCCAAATCAGAGGAACCTGTAAACAGCACCCGCTCAACCTCCTCAACCGAACCGCTGTTCACTGCTGCTGCCAAGCTGCCGATACCGCTATCGCCGTGAAAACGGTGGCCAGTGCGCAATAGAATACAGGAATCAGCCAGCGGCCCGCTCAGTTCTGCCGATGGTTGCGGACAATCGTCAACGAGTTGGCGCAGCTGGTCGCAAAGTTGCTCTGACCAAGCCGGTTCATCACTACCGCAGAGATCAGCGAAAAGGCTACCCGCCTCTACCGAAGCAAGCTGGCTGCGGTCGCCGAGCAGAATCAGCCTTGCCCGTGCAGGCAGAGCTTCAAGCAGGGCAGCCATCAGCATCATGTCGATCATTGAGGCTTCATCGATCACTAACAGATCAAGGACAAGCGGATTATCGCGGTTGTGGCGAAATTCATCGGTACCAGGCCGTGCGCCAAGCAGCCGGTGCAACGTCTGCGCCTGCTCTGGCATATTGTGGCCTAAGCCGTCCGGGAGGGATTGCCGAGCAACGCGGATGGACTCATCTAACCGGGCAGCAGCCTTACCGGTGGGCGCGGCCAAGGCAATCCGCAGCGGCTTGCTCTCGCTGTGCATCGCTTGCAGCAGAGCGAGAATACGGGCAGCAGTGTAGGTTTTGCCCGTGCCTGGCCCACCAGAAATTACCAGCAGCGGCTTGAGCAGAGCGAGCGCAGCAGCGGTCTGCTGCAAATCAGGGCCATTGCCTTTTCGAGGAAAAAGTCGCTCCAGCAGAAGCCGGGCTACCTGCGGATCGGTCTCGCTGATCGCTGCTGCCCGGCTGCGCAGCTCACGAGCAATCAGCGCCTCGCAGGCGTGGAGGCGGTACAGGTAGAGTCGGTTCTGCTGATCAAGAATCAATGGCGCGGTATCTCCGGGCTGACCAACTCCACCGCTGGCCAGCAAACTCCTGCGCCAACGGGACGGTTCGGGTAATAGAGCAGGAGGCAGTGCAGCAGGCAAGGCGACGTTCTGCTCTAAAGGCCAGCAGACATGGCCGCTGCTTACTGCTGCGCTGGCTAAGGTAGCAGCAAGCAGCAGCTCGTTGTTTGTTCGACCTGCCCCGCCCGCCTGTTTCTCCAAAAAGAGACCGAGGTGCAGATCAAGCCGCCGTATCTCGCCTTGTTCACAGGCACGTTCCAGCAAGGAGCGTGTTGAGCGGATCATACTTGTCCTTGTTGGTTGAAGAGTCCGCCTAAAAAAAGCCACACCCCCCATCGGAAGAAAATTTCCCGAACAGGGAAAACGGTTGGCGAGCAATAGCCGGTTCAAGTATAGTGAATCGTTCACGTATGCTAAATCATCTGACAGCGGTTGCAAGCAAAAAAGCGGAAAAAGCAGGCGGTATCTGTTAGTTGCTGGAAAGATCGTCGTCACAAGTTGCCGCTTAATTCTCCGAAATATGAATGCAAAACATCGAAAAACGCTATCAGCGGTCTTTAAGGAACCGCCGCCGAAGCAGCTCGCATGGAATGACATAGAATCTCTTTTGACCGCTGCCGGAGCAGAAATCATTGAAGGACGCGGATCGCGGGTCAGATTTCATAAAGATGGTGAAATTGCCACGTTTCATAGACCTCATCCTCAGAAAGAGGCTAAATCCTACCAAATCGAAGATGCGCGGGATTTTCTGATCAGAATCGGAGTCAAGTCGTGAAGACAATGACATATAAAGGCTATGCGGCCAGCGTTGAGTACAGCGACGAAGATAGCTGCTTTGTTGGCCATCTTGCAGGTATCAAAGACCGAATCGGCTTTCATGCTGAATCGGTCGCCGAATTAAAAGCAGCCTTCCGGGAAGCAGTGGAAGATTATTTGGAAACTTGTGCTGCTACGGGCAGAAAGCCGCAAAAGCCCTGCTCAGGCAGACTGATGCTACGGATTCCGCCAGAACTTCATGCCACGATTACGACGGCGGCACAGATCAGCGGCCAGAGTGTCAATCAGTGGATTTCCCGCGCTTTGACCCAAGCTGCGCGGATATAAAGGCAAATTAATCGGGAGAAAAAATGAGCAATCTTCAGCAGGGCAAGGCGTTTCAGGTCAACAAAACGTATGCGGAAATCAACGCCCGGATCAAAGCGGGCGAGGCAGTAGTTGTCACGGCGGACGAGATGGTCGATATCGTCAAGAACGAAGGCCCGGTTGAAGCGGCCCGTCGGGTCGATGTTGTCACCACCGGCACCTTTTCTATCATGTGCTCGTCCGGCATGTTCTTCAACTTTGGCCAGACCAATCCCACCATCAAAGGCCAGAAAGTGTGGATGAACAAGGTGTCGGCTTATGCGGGCTTGGCGGCGGTGGATGCTTACATCGGTGCGACCGAACCAACCGAGAACGATCCGCTCAATCAGGTTTATCCGGGCGAATTTCGCTACGGCGGCGGTCATGTGATTGAAGACTTGGTGGCAGGCAAAAAGGTGCTGCTGGAGGTGAAAGCCTATCCGACCGACTGCTATGCCAACACCAAGATGCACAAGGAAGTCACCTTGGCTGATCTGCCCTACGCTTTGCTCTGCAACCCGCGCAACGGCTACCAGAATTACAACTGCGCCGTCAATCTCTCCGACCGCATTGTGTACACCTATATGGGCACCTTGAAGCCCAACTGCCGCAACGCCAACTATTGCAGCGCAGGCCAGCTCAGTCCGCTGCTCAATGACCCGCTTTACCGTACCATCGGCATCGGCACCCGCATCTTTCTTGGCGGCGGCGTGGGCTACGTGACGTTCCAAGGTACTCAGCACAATCCTGCTGCGCCGCGTGGCGAGAATGGCGTTCCCATCCGGCCTGCTGGCACGATGATGGTGCAAGGTGATCTCAAGCAAATGTCGGCGGAATGGTTGCGCGGAGTCAGCATCCAAGGCTACGGCTGCTCGATAGCGGTCGGCTTGGGCGTGCCGATTCCAATTCTCAACGAAGAAATGGCCCGCTTCACCGGGGTCTCAGATGAGAAAATTTTCACCCATATTGTTGATTACGGCTACGATTACACCAACGGCATTGCCCGCAATTACGGTAAAGTCAGCTACGCCCAGCTCAGAAGCGGTGAGATCGAGGTAGCGGGAAAGAAAGTGCCGACCGCGCCGTTGTCTTCGCTGTCCAAGGCGAGAAAAATTGCCGAGACCCTGAAAGAGTGGATACAGCAGGGCAAATTCCATCTCGGCGAGCCGGTAGATCATTTCCCTACTGCGGATTTCTCCTTTGACCGCGACCAAAACGAGTGAGCTTCAGGCCAAGGCGGAACGGCTGAAGAACTGCCTGCGGAAATTTGGACAAGTCGGCATTGCCTTTTCTGGCGGCGTGGATTCGTCCTTCCTGCTGCGTTCAGCCATAGACTCGCTGGGCGCGGAAAACGTTCTTGCTCTTCATGCCCGCTCCTGCCTGCAAAAACAGGAAGAGCAGGAGCGGGCGGCATCATGGTCGGTGCGGTTTGTTGACATTGAACCGCTGACGTGGCCGGACTTCATTCGCAATCAGTCAGATCGCTGCTATCTCTGCAAGCGGCGGATTTACAGTTTATTTTTGGAAATACTTGCTCGCGAAGGTATTGCGGTGCTGTTCGATGGCACAAATCTTGATGATCTTCAGCAAAGCGAGAAAGGACGGCCTGGTCTGCGGGCGATTGCTGAACTGGGAGTGCAAACGCCTTTAGCCGACTGCGGTCTGAGTAAGGCGGAAATCCGGGAACTGAGCCGTGATCTGGGCTTGGCGACGTGGAATCAACCCTCCGACTCTTGCTTGGCAACGCGGATTCCGGCAGGCATGGAAATCACCGCCGAGCGTCTGGCGCAGGTTGTAGCAATGGAGCAAGTGCTTTATGACGCAGGTTTTTTTAGTTGTCGAGCGCGACTGCTCGATGATACTGTTGTTTGCCTCCAGCTCCGCCAAAAAGATATTGACCGCTTCTGCGCTCTGGCGGTGCGGCAGGAGGTCAGCTGCCTTCTGAAAAGGACAGGTGCTGGAAAGATAGTTCTTGACCTTGATGGGCGTTGACAGAAGGATTTTTATCCTGTTTAATGCCTGCTGTTGCGAGACCGGCTGTTTTTTGTCTGCTATGGACAGCAGATACGTCAAAAAAAGAAGAGAGGACAGGGCATGAACAAAAAAGAATTGGTTGACTCAATGGCGGAAGCAGCTGACATCAGCAGAGCAGCAGCAGAAAAAGCCTTAAACAGCGCACTGATGGGCATCACAGAAGCCTTGGCCAAAGGCGACAAGGTGACATTGGTTGGTTTTGGTACCTTTTCCGCCGTAAATCGTGCTGCGCGCCAGACTAAAAATCCCCGTACCGGCGAGCCGATTGAAATTCCGGCCAAAATTTCGGCCAAGTTCAAGGCAGGCAGTAAGCTGGCTGAAGCTGTTAACGTTGTCGCCAGCTGATTGTTGCAGAATACTGGGCTGTTCAGTTTTTAAATTTCAGCAAATTTATTCTTGCCAAAACAGGCAGAGCATAGTATATAAAATGCCGTCCCTTCTGGGGCGGCAAGTTAAAAAATCGGGAAGTGGCTCAGTCTGGTAGAGCACAGCGTTCGGGACGCTGGGGCCGGAGGTTCGAATCCTCTCTTCCCGACCATTTTTGTTTAAAAATATAGGGCCTGTTGATATTGCTACAGAAATATCAACAGGCCCTTCTGCATTTCAGCGGGGCCAAAGTACAGTTGAATGGTATAAAATGGCCGCTGCTTTCATTACCAGAAAACATGACACTTATTATTTTCGTCAAAGCCTTCCTCAATCTGCACGAAACAGATTCAATAAATATGAATTTTTGAAAAGTCTCAGAGTTAGCAGAAGGAAAGATGCGCTCGTTTTATCAAGAGAACTTAAAATAGCATTCGATCAAATATTCAATAAGGCTATGAGGAAACATTCTGTCACATGGCAACAGATAAGAGATGCGGTTAATGAAGCATTCGAGATTATATTCCAAAAATTTGTAAAGTCTGCTAATAATTATGGCCCAACTTATAATGATAGTTATGATTCATTGAAATTTATTCCACCAGAGTATGAAAGTTCTCTTTCCATTGGTGATACAACAATTAACTGGAAGAATATTGATGATATTTCATCATTAGCTGAAAGAATTGCAAATTGGAAAGAGATTGAGATTAAAAAAGATTCTGATAAATTCAATCTTCTTTGCTATACAGTTGCAGATTCATTAAAGAGACATGACTACAATAAAGAATTTTTCAGAAAAAATCCTGATATATATTCCTGCCAGTCTAAAAATGTACAAAATCAAGTTGATAATAAAGAAAAAAAATAGCATCCAAGTCTATTTGAAATATTGCCTGTCACTGCCGGAATGCCTCTTGAAGAGATTGAATTTTTCCAGCTTGATAACGACTTTATTGATAAATTCTTTCTTAATCTTCGCTACTTGCCGACTCAATTTTCTAAGAGATTCACTGGCAAAATGACAATGGGACAAGTTTTGGAATATGCGAAGAAACTGAAGAATGGTGAAAATATTATTGGACTTGACGAAACAATAAAGAAGAACTTAATGGACACAACTTCTGCCAATACATTGAATGGAAAATATATCATAAAAATGAACAATTTTTTAGATCATGCAGTTGCGACAGGAAAACTGGAGAAAAATTGGCTGGCTGGGCGAGAAATAAAATCAAAGGAACTTATTGTAAAACGTAGAGTTTTTTCAAGAGATGAACTGAAAGTAATTTTCTCTGAAAAAATTTGCTACAAGAATGAATATTCGAGATACTGGTTGCCAATTATTGCTTTATATACTGGAGCAAGAATAAATGAAATATCTCAGTTAAGAGTTTGCGACTTCAAAAAAGAAAAGGATATTTATTATATAAATATCACAGAGTCCGAACACACATCGGTTAAAACAAAATCAAGTATAAGAAAAATTCCATTACATCCAGATTTAGTAAAGATTGGATTTGTCAAATATTGTGAATGGATGAGTAATAAAAATGAAATATTTTTATTTCCAGAATTGCATGGACTTGATAAACTTAAACCCGGTGAAAAAGCAAGTAGAGCTTTTTCGACATTCTTTAAAACTTTAGACATTGCCAAGGAAACTGAGGATGGTAAAGCAACATTTCATTCATTTCGTCATACATTTGCAGATTGCTTGATTCAGAATTATTTACATAACACACATAAATGCGCACTGATGGGACACGCTTTTTCAAATACAACGGATAAACAATATGGAGATGGTGTATCATTGAAGACAAAATATGAAGATATTGTTAAATGTATAGATTTTAAAGATTGCTCATTTTCTTGGAATAATGAAGAGTATTTTCAAATGAAAAAATTTCCGTGGGAATAAAATAGAATCTTTCAGTTTTTGAGAAGACTGGATTTTTGGGAAGGTGCGAGTGGTTTATATTTACAGGTAATATTTTTTTAAAAAAAAGTATTACCCCCCTAAATTTAAATAGACATGAAATTTTTAAAAATATCTTTATTTATATCGGTATATTGCAAACATCATCATGAAAAATATTGAGAATAAGCTGATTAACTAAATTTTTTAGATATAGATACATATAGAAAAAGCGCATAATGCGTCAGCCGCAATAAAATAAAAAGAGGGAAATATGAACAAATGGCAGATGGAAATTTTTGAAAACTATGACGATGGACTGAAAAACGCTCAACTATTCAAGATTTATAGTGATATTTTTAAATCAAAGGATGATGCACAAAAATTTAACGATATTTGCAATAAAATCAAGGCTGATATTTTAGATATCATTGACGGAAGAGATTTAGATACCTTGGAAAGGTTTGCATCTTTATCTGATGATGCAAAGAAAACTTTTTTGATAAAGATTCAGAAGACTAAATTATTCCTCGAAAAGAGTGCAAATAGATATAAATTTAACGATTGGCTAAAGCAAATAATCATCAATTCGTTGCATGCTAATGAAGCCTATAAATGGATAAGATATTCACGGAATGCGAATGATTTCAATAAAGATGAATATTATCATAGACTACTTGTTCATTTCAATGGTGAAAACAAACCAAAAGATACAAAGATGTATTATTATACATTTCTATTTATCATAGACTCTTTAAATCTCCTTGAAATTATAGATACCATGATTGGATTTTATGATAAAGACAATAAAGAAGGGATGGAATCGAGATTTGCATTAAGTGATTATGGAAGGAGTTTATTTTCAGAGATTAAAGACGATGCAATATTTGAAAATTTATTAGATCATGATTAGATCATAAAGACTGAAAGGATTGCTAAAGAAGGCAAGAAAAATAAATTTTTTACCAAAATTGTAAAATACACAGATTCTGTAGAAATCAGAAGACAGAAGGAATTTATCAAGAAAGTTAATAATATGTATCAAGAGTCAAAATTAACAGTTAAAGTTGAGAGTAAAATACACGATAAAGTTTCATTTGTAGATGATCTGTATGTTTACAGAAAGAATAATAGTGTGAAATTGATAGAATTAGATTGTGAAATTATTGACAACTTAAATATAAAACAGAAAGATAGAGAGAACACAGATTTGAGGTATTATATAAAACTTAACTCAATAAAAGATAAATCAATAGCTATTACTGATAAAAGAGAGAGTATATACTATAGAAAGATTAGTGATAATCTATCGTTACTAATTCAAGATTACGAAATATGCAATAATTTTAACAGAGTAAATCCACGAAATGAATATGCTGGCAAGAAAGGAAATGATTTATTGAAGATCAATAAAATGTGTTTTGAGATAAACAAGAAAAGTATGTTCAGAGTGTATTCAAGAAATTCATGGAGTTGTCATGGAAGGTGGTATGGCGCACTATAGGTCAATATTCCAAAGACATGCAGGAAGAATATATATTTAAATGATTCTGATGAGCCTTTAGCAAGGCTTGATTTTAAGGCAATGCACCCAAGATTATAGTATTTAAGTTTTAAATCAGTTGTGTTGTAATTCAT
>JAGIXO010000078.1 GCA_026122915.1 Candidatus Electronema nielsenii
GAGACCATCAGAAAGGTGGTGGAGGTGCTTGGCTGCAAGCTGGGCATCGTCTGACCTTGGAGCCTTCCTCACAGCCTGCTTGCCAAAATCCCCGCAAAAGAGTATCCTTGCTTGAAATCACTGACTGAACGCTGCCTGAACGCCTTCGCAACTCTTAACTGCGCGCCCGAACTTTGAATTCCTCCTCCTGCCCCCTTGTTGCCCTGATTGGCCGCCCGAATGTGGGCAAATCTACCCTGTTCAACCGCATCACCCGCAGCCGCGACGCGATTGTTGATCCTACGCCCGGAGTCACCCGCGACCGGCATTACGCTCAAGCAAGCTGGGAGGAGCAATCCTTCATGCTGGTTGACACCGGCGGCATTGAGGACGAGGACAGCGACAATTTCAGCAGCCACATCCGCAATCAGGCTATGCAGGCGATGGAGGAGGCGGATATCATCATCCTGCTCTTGGATGGTCGCCAAGGCGTGATGCCCGGCGATCACGAGCTGGTGAATCTGCTGCGGCGCACCGATAAGACGGTCTTCTTCACGGTCAACAAGATTGATGCGCCGGATATTGAAGACAGTCTGCTCACTCCGTTCTGGGAGTTGGGTGTTGATCAGCTCTGGGCCTTGTCTGCCGATCATTCCTATGGTTTCGGCACCTTGATGACCGCCTTGGCCGAGAAGCTGGGTAAAACCGAAGCACCACCGGAACTGCCAGAAAGCACTATCCGGCTTGCCTTCCTTGGGCGGCCCAATGTGGGTAAGTCCTCGATGATCAACGCGATCATGGGCCAAGAGCGGATGATCGTCTCTGAGGTCGCTGGCACGACCCGCGATTCGGTTGATACACTGCTGGCTCGTGACGAACATAGTTACCTGCTTATTGATACCGCTGGCATTCGTCGCAAAGGCAAAACGCATGACAAGCTGGAGAAGTTCTCTATCCTCAAGGCCCTGAAATCCCTGACCCGCTGCGACATCGCTGCGGTACTGATTGATGCGGAGGAAGGCATCACCGAGCAAGACACCAAGGTAATTGGCTACACCCAAGAACAGGGCCGCGCTTTGCTGCTCCTCATCAACAAGTGGGACATGATTCAGGATGATAAGAAGCGGCAGACCCAGCTCTTGGAAGCGGTTCAAGAAGCAACCAAGTTCATCCCCTTTGCGCCAGTCTTAAAAGTATCGGCTAAAACTGGTTCTGGCATCAAACGCATCTTCCCTGAAATTGGCAAGATGCACCGCCAGTTCCATCAGCGTTTTCCTACTGCTGCCCTCAACCGGCTTTTAGAAGCAGCCACCACAGGCCACGAGCCGCCTATGTATCAGGGGCGCAGACTAAAGCTCTACTACACCGCTCAAATCAGCAGCGCACCGCCTACCTTTGCCGTGATCGCTAATTTCCCCAAAGGCATTCATTTTTCCTACCAACGCTATCTCGCTAACCGCTTCCGGGAAGGTCTGGGCTTAGACCGCGTACCCGTACGACTCCTGTTTCGGGAGCGAAGCGGTAGGACTAAAGGTTGATGTAAGAGTTCATCGCTTGGTATGCCCGAAACAGAGGCCAGTTTTTCTGTAACGGGCAAGCACTACCTATTTCTTACGGATTATTTTTCTGCTTTCTCCCTTTCTTCTGCTGCTCTGGCAGGGGAACTCTTGCAAAATTGCTGTTTTTTTTGCACCATCTCTTTCCCAACCTGCTAATTTTCGTGACATTGCAATAAAACTTGGTAAAATGATTGAGAAATACTGTGCAACTTATATCTGTGCAGAAAAGTCAATACCAATCAGGAAAAATCATGGAGACCAAGTTAGGAAGCTTAACCAAGCGGAATTCAGAGCTAACAAGTGCATCCAGCAAGAAGACCGAACAGGAGGCTGCCTGAATGATGCTCTCAACCTTGCCCAATTCCATGACTGGAAACCTTATCGGGCAACAAACCCCAGATGGGCAAAACATAGTAGGCAGCATCGGGAAAAATTTGGAGAAATACTTCACCGATATAGCTGCCCGCTGCCCTTATGAGCAGCCGCGCAAGGCTGTTTATCACCAAGCAGTATTTGGTTCTTTGACAGACTCCACAGTGGGCCTGTTTTTTGAAAATGGGTATCGCCGTAACGGTAACTGCATGTATTCTATGCGCTGCCCACGATGCAACGAGTGCGTCCCTATTCGTTTGGATCCGAGTGAGTTTATTCCCAACCGTAACCAAAAGCGAGTTTGGAAGAAAAATCATGATGTTTCAGTTGGTTTAGCACCAGTGACCATGTCTGATGAAAACCTTGATCTATTGACCAAATTTCTGAATGCTCGTTTCCCAGACGGCAAGACAGACCCAGAGAGCTATTATACTGGTTTTTTTATCACTTCGATGACAAAGTGTTTTGAAATCCGCTACCGAACAGAAAACAATCGGCTCTTGGGTGTGGCGGTGATTGACTGTTCAGATCAGTGGTTGAATGCAGTGTATTTCTATTTTGACCCAGACCAGTCCCAACGCAGCCCAGGCACGTTGAATATTCTCTATTTGTTGGATTTTTGCCGCAGGCACGGCATCCGTAGCCTGTATCTCGGTTATTGGATCAAACGGCTCAAAGGGATGCAGTACAAGTCTGATTTCCTGCCTCATGAAATTTTGGTCGATGGTTCGTGGCAGCACGTAGCAAGGTGATGTTGACAACAAGAGGAGTTCGATAAATTCCTCTGAGACTAAAAACTACAGATCATCCCCCCTGAAAATAAGGAGATTACACTATGCAAGAAGTTAAAACCGTTATCACGCCAGTAGATTTTTCGGACAACGCTAAGATGATTGCCGAATCTGCCATATATATGGCAGGCAAGTTTGGAGCTGAATTGCACTTAGTTTTTGTGGTGCAAAATTTCGAGGATTATTCCGGCTTCTTTGTTCCACCGGTCAATCTGCCTAATTTGGAAAAGGAGTTACTTGAGTCTGCCCAGCAGAAGATGGAAGAGTTTGCCGAAGAATACCGAGAAAAGGCTGTAGCTGCTGGAGTAAAGGCTCTGCATAGCAAAGTACTCACGGGCGATGTGTCTGAGGAGCTTCTTCAGTATGCCCAAGATGTCCGCAGTAACCTCATCATCATGGGTACCCACGGTTATAAAGGCTTAGAGCGAATCATGTTCGGCAGCGTGGCGGATAAGGTGGTAAAAACCGCCTGCTGTCCGGTCATGACTATCAATCCCTACCGAAAGGACTACGGGGAAAAGGCATAAGAAATAAACATGTAGCGGTGGTGCAGATGCGTTTCCACCGCTACATGTTATGAGAGTGCCTTCACTGCACTGCTGTTTTCAGTTCTGGATTAATCAGCTTTGCAATAATTGAAAGCGTGTTAGCAAAAGTAGCTGGTGAAGGGCTACAGACTAAATCAGGGCTAATCACGTGTACCTGTTTGTTCTGTACTGCGCTGACAAAGGGAAAACGTTGCCATTTTTCTTTCTCCTGTCGGGCAATGCCAGTCTCGCTACCCATCATGGCAATAAGAATAACATCTGGGTTCCGCTCAAGAACTTTTTCAAAACTTGTTGCCCCAGATGTCTGATCCTCAAGCACATTTATTCCACCACTCAGAGCTATATAATCCTGAGTAAAAGAATCTTTTGCCGCACCAAAGAGCGGAGTAGCTCCGATTTGCAGAAAAACGTTACGGCGGGGCAGCGGAGCAGTTTGAGCCGTAATCGCCTTCACCTTGCTTTCTGCCTGGCGGACTATCTCCTCAGCTCGCTGTTCTAATCCCAGCAATTTACCGATTTCAAGAAACTGGTTACATATCTCCGCAAAGGAAGCGGGCTGACGGAATTGCACAACCTTCATGCCCAGCTTGCGCAGCTTTTCTATCTGCGGTGGTGAGGTCAAGCCAGTAGCTAAGATGAGATCAGGATGCAGACTTAGTATTTTTTCAACTGAGAACTGCATGACTGAACCGATCTTCGCCTTTTCTTTTGCCGCTGCCGGGCGAACACAATAACTCGTCGTACCAACTAATCGCTCGCCCGCGCCGAGGAGAAAAACATTTTCAGTGTTCATTGGACCGAGCGAGACAATCCGCTGCGGAAATGACGCGTTCCCATCTTCTGCTACCGAACTATGAGGCGATAGAAGATGGCAAGACAGCAGCATAAGAACAGCGGCAAAAAGAAAATATCTCATGGCTTAATATTCCCAGCGCAGAGCAGCAAAGAAACTGCGCCCCGGTAGCGGATATCCTTTAACATAAGCGTAGTCTTCATCAAAGAAATTACGCGCCTCGCCGCGCAAACTGAAAGCACCAAGTTGATCATTCTGGTAAAAACGCCACGAAGCAGTTGCATCTGTCACGGTGCTGGCATCAAGCTCAACCAAGGGGACAGGGTATGTCACTGATTCCCAATCTTGCACTAACTGATTTCCCATATAGGCAATATTGAGCCGGAAAGAAAGACCATCGCCGTTATCAGCTATCAGCCCAGCTGAAACATTTGAGTCACTGATCTGCTGCAAATCCTCGCCCGTTGTCTCGTCTTTGTACTCAGTCAGAAACGTCAGGTTCAGATAAGGACGAAGTTCCCAGCTCCAACCCATCAGCAAACCAAGATCATAAGAGAATTCACCTTCAAAGCCAGCAATGGTTGCATCACCCAAATTCTTCCACGTTCTGGTGCCGTTATCAAGCGCATCAACAATGATTTTATCCTCGAAATCCGTATGAAAACCAGTGAGGGTTGCGTTGAAGCTGCTGCGACTGAAATCTACGCCAAGCTCGTAGGTGCTGTTTGTTTCAGGCTCAAGATCAGGATTACCCACTGTCCGAGTGCCGAAATTTGTGAAATCAGCAGAGAGCTGATCTGCTGAAGGCAGCATGAATCCTTGTGCATACTGCGTTCGCAGCTTGAATTCCTTGGTGATCATCCACGCGAGACCTACTTGCGGGGTAAAGTGGCTGGCATCAGCATCTCTTCCAACAGGTTCGTTGACCTTCACTTGATACCAATCATGCCGAAGCCCTGCGCTGATCGTCAGTTGCTCATCGAACAGGCTGTTTTTGCCGAGAAGAAATACCGCCGGATTCGCATAGTCAGCAGCATTAGGAGTCCACGTGTTTTCAACCTCATAATCTAACCAATCAAATCCACCGGTGAGCAAAGCAGAGCCAAACTGACCGCTCAGATGTGCCTGCGCACCTTGCTGATTGGTCTTGTTTTTCGAGATCGTATCGTCATCCCAGCCGTCTGGATTAGAAGCAGAGCCATCAAACCAAGAGTTGTTGTCTTGACCGAAAAAATAGCGCGCCATCCACTGATACGGAGCTGTAGCAGACTTGCCGGTGTAGCTAACATCAACTGAATAATTGTCTTTATCGGTACGGTCGTCCAGATCATTTTGATTCAAATAACCGGGACTGCCTGCATCATCGATGTCCGAACCAGTGAAGATCAGACCTAAGCGATTGTTTTCAGCAAACGACCACCCTGCGTTCATGCTCACATCACGTTGCTGATTGGCAGTATTACCGTAGTTCCGCCCGCTGCCGGTTTTGTAATCATCCTGTTCAGAATGAGAAACGCTGCCAGAAAAGTCAAATCTATCGGCTACGGTTGTACCACCGATGCTGAGTTTATGCGCAGCAAAGGAACCTGCGCCGCCTTCCATGAACAACGATTTTCCCTTAGCCCGACGGGTGATGACGTTGATCACGCCGCCCATGCCAGCTGAACCGTACTGCACTGCTCCCGGCCCCCGGATGATCTCAATTCGTTCAACATTTTCGGTGAGCAACTTAGCAGCATTACCGGTTCCTGCTCGACGACCGTTAAGCAAGATCAGCACATGTCCTTGGAGATCGTTACCGTGGGTATCCGTGCGGAAGCCACGTAGGCCAACAACGGTCATGCCACCAAGATAGGTACGAATCGTACCAATTGCCTTCTCTGTCAGCAGATCACCCAGATTGCGGCTGGCTGACTGCTGGATATCTTCTTGCGTGATCACTGTGACATTCGCACTGATCGTCTTTCTACTTTCCTCAGTACGTGAGGCAGTGACCACTACTTCATCCATCAGTACCGGAGCTGTAGCAAAGGATTCTGCGGCACATGCAACGGTCAGCAAAGGACAAACCAGAACAGCATGACGATGTTTCATTCTCTCCTCGTTTTGTTTTGTCCGGGGAAAGAATAAAAAAATCCCCGAACCAATTAAAGAATTGATCCGGGGATGCCCTTGTTTATCCGCAGATACAGCGTGAGAATCTCTTATCCACGAAGATTCTCGCAGCAGAAGTCGTTCGCGTTACCATAGTTATAACAACGCACTTCTACCCAGCGCAGACACTGCTGCGCTCGTTTTCAGGCAGGTCTTCTGACTTCTCTGCCCGTTCAACGACCTTCCCGCCGGTATTCTACAGACAGTGGCACACAAGGTTGAACAAGTTCCCTACTGCAAACAGCAAGGACAGAGTCACAGCGGCGGGCCCGTTCCGGTTTCGCACCGGATTCCCTTTTCATCCGCTTGCGCGGAACCTGAAAACAATCGCACTATACCAAAGATTGATGCAGTGTCAATAAGGATTTTGCCCTGCTGTTTGTTCTTGATCAGCAATCAGCATTGCCAGCTTACCGCCCAAAACCCCATGAGAAGGAAGCCTTCAGCCAATCGCCACCACCAGCTCGAACACCTGCGAACATGGTTTCAGCCATACCTGTTGTTCCCATGATTCTGGCCACCTCAATCATCAATTCAGCATCGGCAGTCAATCGCTCTACCTCTTCACCGGGGTAGCCTGCCCAATATTTCAAATCATGCTTGAAACATGCTGGATACAAGTCAAATCCTTGCCATTTATCGAACCAGAATGAGCAGCCATCAGACTTGAATGGCTTTGGTGGAGGATTCTTTTCAATCTTAGCCAACAGCTCATGTAGATAAAAATATCTGCACAGTTCTCTTATCTGTGCTAAGGGAACTACAGTTCCTGCCTTTGGAATATTCATAGCATAATATGGATATTTTTCTATGAAATACTAAAATTAGTTATCTCATTATACTGTAAATCAACCACCGGCACAACGAGTTTGTTTTCATAATCAGGATGTGGCTCTGTTGTGGCACCAGAGGCGAATATAACATCAATTCCGTACGCTACTTCTTTGTCAACTAAACGTTTTTCAACATGCTCATGTCCGAATAAGACGCACTTTACTCGTGATGCGCCGCTACTGCCTTTCCGTTTAATAATATCCTTAAACGCTTGATCGTCTCGAAGCGAAAGAAGGTCATTGTAGAAAAAAGGATGATGATGCAGTGCTACAATAGCACGTTTGCCTGTACTGTCAAGATGATATAGGATATCCTCCAAGGTTTTAAGCTGCGCCGCGCCTAATTCTCCCTGTGCACCCCACGGATGACTAGTCTGCATTTCAGCGAGCATTGAATCAAGCAGCACGATCGGATAGGTCGTATTGGGATCACAGTATGGATAGGTCAAATGGACATTATCCGCGATATATTCCTTAAATCGGTAAATACATTGTCGATTCTCAAAAACACCACCAGAACCGTAGTCATGATTGCCTGGGCAGGGGAAAACTCTCATTCCTCCTGCTCTGAGCCTATCAACCTGTATTTTTGCACGTTGATACTCACGTTTATATCCGCTATTCACAACATCGCCTGTGAGGATAACAGAAGTAGTTCCATGCAGATGTTTCTTGCTTAGTATCCAATCGACAATGGCAGCAAAACGATCCTCATACCTATCACCTACTCCTTTACCAACGTGAATATCAGACAGATGGATAATCCTCATGATGTTCTCTCCAGTGTAGAATTAAGAAGCAAAGAGCTACGTCAACCGTACATCAAATACATCAACTAACCTACCTGAGTACCCATTCCGTACCAGCCACAGTCACACCGGTGGACCGACATGATGCAGCGAGG
>JAGIXO010000079.1 GCA_026122915.1 Candidatus Electronema nielsenii
TGTTTTGTCTGCTCGTCCAGTAAGGGGCAGTCAGAAATTTTTTTTTGCCCAGAAGCGGCGGCGGCGGCAAAGGCGAGGCAAGAAGGCAATTGGCAGCGACCACAGTTATTTTTCGCCAAAAGCCGGTAAATTTCGAGATGCGATAGGGAATCGGCAGCCATGCAGGATGAATCTGAAAAAAAGAAAGGAGCCGCGTGTGCGGCTCCCTCAGCTTTGCCTGTTAACCTTAAATCTCGGTAACAGTGATGGCCTCGAAATCGCAGACCTCCACGCAGGTTTCGCAGCCTAAACACTCGTCCATGTTCACTGGCTCGGATTTACCATCAATCAGCTCCAATACAGAAGCAGGGCAGCTGCCAACACATTCTTCACAACCAGTACATTTGTCTTTGTCCACGACTACATCAAACATTTTGTTCTCCTTGGGTGACGGGTTCAGCAGAAACCCTTTTTAAAAATACAGCCTCGTTGTTTTCTGTTATACAGTGATATGACGACTCCGGCAAGACAGAATAAAAACAACCGGATAAAAAATGCTTTGAGCAAATAAATGATCTTTGGTGATTTGTCAAACTGTCACATATCAGTGACAGTAATGGGTTTTGATTCACAAACTACCATACCATGTAAGGTATCACCGCCCAGACATGCGCGCTTCCACAAGCCGACGCTTCGCTCACCGATCCCGCGATTTACCCAAATGTTCTCTTTCGTCAGTGCTTTTGCATGAAAACTTTGTTGAAAAAACTGTGTTGCCACGTTAGCCTAATTATGCACCGACTGCGGCAAAATTACCCATAATCAAAACGGTGTCAACCTTTTTTTGCAGATTTTCCATCCACCCGTAGAGGGAAAAAGCATATTTTATTCCAATTGCATGTTATTATTAAGTTTTACATGACGTTACAATCCCTGCGTAAATAGCTCTTTTCATCCACTTCCTTGCCGTCCTGCTCAGTAAGGGTGAAAAATTGTATGACCCAAAAAACTTAACTTGACTGTTGTGCGGAAGTATCATATTTTGTATTTATTAGTATGCGAAAATATGTTTGGGGCTGACCTAAAAAAAACAACAGAAAGGAGATGGATATGAAGAAAGTGCTTGTTGCCGGCACTGCTTTGATGCTCGCCGGTTCGTTTGTCGCTGAGGCGCAGGCAGAGGTGAATCTGAGTGGTGATGCGCGTGCCACGTATGTCGGAAAGCAGGATTATGAGCGTAAGGACAGCGCAAACGGTTATGATGATTATTTTGAATCCCGCGTTGGCGTAAATTTCGATGCCAAGACACCGGCCAACGGTGTATCGGCAAAAGCTCGTCTCTATTTCGATGGGTACGGCTTTGAGGACGATGCTCCTTGGAGTGGTGAGCAAAAAACAACTGATGTTTCTGTTGACTATGCTTATCTGACCGCTCCGCTGGGCGATTGGACCATCAAGGCTGGTCGGGTGAATCCTGACTACTCAAAGTTTTTCTCATGGAACATCCGTCCGACCCGCTTGATTGCTAACTACAAGCAAGGAAACGTCGATATCACTCCATTCGTTGGAGTTCGTGCTGAAGCTACCACCGCAACGGACAAGTGGAATGACAACGATTACATGGAATACGGCCTTGTAACCGGGTTTAAGCTACAGAACAACTGGACGTTAAAAGCCTATGGTCGTTATGACGATGATCAAAGAGAAAAAGTTGATGCCATTGAGATTGATGCAGCAGGTGTGGCGACAAAGGTAGAAAAGGATGCTAAAGACAAAACTGGCTTCATCGGTGATGTTTTCCTGAACAACGATGGCGCAGGTTGTGACTTTGGCTTTCATGCTGAGTTGGCTTACAAGGCTGCTGACGTACAGGGTACAGAAGATGACGGCTTAGGTGGTTACGTCCAGCTCTCTAAAAAAATGAGCGACCGTTTCACCCCGGCAGTGTTGGCTGGTATGACCAAGGACGGTTATGTAGCTGACAACGATTTTGGCTTTGTTATGGTCGGTGGTGATACCTCCACTCAAGTAATGAGAGTAGGCCAAGGCGGAGACTTGCTGTTTGGTGCCTTTGTTGCCAACTATGTCGTCAGTGATAGCCTGACACTGACCGGCAACCTGCTGTATGCTGATTTTGATAACGATGCCGCAGGTACTTTGGATAGTGCTATCGAGGTTTCTGGTATCGCTGCTTATGCGCTGAACGATTCTGCCAGCCTGACCTACAAGGCCGGTTATTTGACCCCCAGCATCACCAGCGGCAGCGGTGTTGACGAAGATGCTTATTTTGCACATCTCGTTCGCTTGAACATTGCGTTCTAAGCAAAGCTGCTTGTTTCACTCTGAAAAGCCAAGCATCCGTTATGGATGTTTGGCTTTTTTTCATCGTGAGAAGAAAGCCAACAAAATTGGCGATAGCTCTTCTCTCTTCAAACTCATCAGTTAATCCGCAACATAATAGAAAAAGAAAAGGAGAGACAACCTGCGTCTCTCCTTTTCTTTAACCAGCTTGTGCAGACTACTTTCAATAAGAAAAACTAATCGACATGCCGCCGTAGAAGGTATTTGGACTTTTTTCCGTAGCAGAAGCCTCAACATTGCTGTTCGTGGCTTGTCCACTCACTTCCAAAGCGTGAGACCACTGTAATTCTGGAGTGACAGTAAACAAACCACCGTAGGAAACCGGCAGATTAAAAGACATGCAGACGGCTTGACCATCCTGCTTTTCTTCATTCTGGAGCGGAGCGGCAGCCACCAGCATGGTTCTGGAGTCAACGCCCAGCGCAAGACTGTCGCTGATCTGGAAATCCTTGGCCAAGTTGAAAGTCACATACCAAGGCTTCTCGCCATCTTCGTGCAACAAATCACGGCGACTATGCTGATTCATTCCCAACAGGACAGCTCCCGATTCCGGGCTGTTTTCTGGTGCAGTGTAAAGATAACCTGCGGAAAAACCGAGCCGCCCTTCCGAGCCATCGTAAGACAGGGTGATATCCTGACCGTCGACTTGCCCCTGTTCAGCGAAGATGCCCTTGAACATCTTGGCCGATTGGTTCAGCGAAAGATCAATTTCGCCCGCAAAGGTGGTTTTTAATCCGCCGTACATGCCAGCCGCCAGCAAGAGACTGCTGACCGCCGCGCCGCTGTCGCTACAGTCGGCGATGCAGACCGACGACGGCTGTGCCGCTAAAGCTGGACTGCTGATGCTGACCAAAGCCACAAGCAGGTATGTATTATTTTTTCGAGTCATTTTGAGCGTCCTCAGTATGTTCGACCTAGTCCAGAGACAGAAGAACTGCGTGGAGGTCTCATTTTTAGTATAACGCCCGCCCGACGAAATGACAATCCAAAAAGCTGTACCTGTAAAAAAATTATACTGATGCTTTGCTGCGGCATTGCGCTGCGATTGCATCGGCCAGATCATCAATGGTGTATCGTTCCGGCTGAATATCCACCTTCAGTCCCTGCTTGCGCACTGTCTCTGCTGTGACTGGGCCAATGACTGCAATCTTAACCTTATCATGCAGCAGCTCGTGCAGCTCCGCCTCGTCCTTGGCATCCAGCATGGTCAGGAAGTTGGTGAAAGTCGAAGAGCTGGTGAAAGTGATCACATCCACCGTGCCGCTGCGCAATTCAGTACGCAGCTCGTCCTTCCTTCCTTGCGGCGGCACATTTTGATAGACCGGGGCCACCGTAACTGCTCCACCCGCATCCTCCAGCATTTCTGGCAAGATATCCATCGCCTTCAGGGCACGAGGCAGGAGGAAGCGTTTGCCCTGCACCTCGCCCGCCGCAATCAGTGCCTCAGCCAAGCCTTCGCCAGTGAACTTCTCAGGAAGCAGATCAGCGCAGAGGCCGTATTTACCCAGCTCATCCCCAGTCGCCTTGCCCACTACCGCGATCTTGCAGGGAGCGAGGGCACGGCTATCCAAGCCCTTCTCCTGTAACCGCTTAAAGAAGTAGGTGACGGCATTGAGACTGGTAAAGAGCAGCCAATTGTAGGTGGCCAAGTCTGTTAAAGCAGCGTCCAGCACTGCGCTGTCAGCCTCACCCACTGCTTCGATGTGAATGGTTGGGTACTCCAAGCATTCAGCCCCGTATTCTTCTAATTTGGAGACTAACTCGCTGGCCTGCTCGCGGGTGCGGGTGACAATGATTCGCTTGCCAAAGAGCGGGCGATGTTCGTACCAGTCAATGGTTTCACGCAGCTTGACTACCTCGCCGATGATCACCAAGGCCGGGGGCGCAATCTTGGCCTGCGCAACCACCTCGGTAATAGTGGCCAACGTGCCAACTACAGACCGCTGCTGCGGGGTTGAGGCCCAGCGCACCACTGCTACCGGCGTATCCGGTGATCGGCCATTGTCGATCAATTTTTTGGTGATGACTGGCAAGTTTTTAATGCCCATATAGACCACGATCGTGCCTGCGCCGGTAGCTAATTTGTCCCAAGCCACGTTCGATTCCGTCTTGCCGGGTGCCTCATGGCCAGTGACAAAGGCTACTGAGGCCGTGTAATCCCGGTGGGTGATGGGAATGCCCGCATAGGTGGCCGCTGCCGTGGCTGAGGTCACGCCTGGCACTACCTCAAAGGGAATGCCTGCCTTCACCAGCTCTTCAATCTCCTCCGCGCCTCGGCCAAAGATGAAGGGATCGCCGCCTTTGAGTCGCACGACGCGCTTGCCGGTCAGCCCGTGTTCAACCAGCAGCCGGTTGATCTCTTCCTGCGACATAGCGTGCAGGCCACCGCCTTTTTTGCCGACATAAACCAGCTCGGCCTCGGCAGGTGCATGGTTGAGCAGCTTGCTATTGGCAAGATAGTCATAAACCACCACTTCCGCCCGTTCGAGGAGGAATTTGCCGCGCAGGGTGATCAGGTTGGGATCGCCGGGACCTGCGCCGACGAGATAGACTTTGCCTTTGTGAGGAGTGTTGTTCATAAGCTGACGGAAGATGCGCCGTGTTTAATTGAGTTGATTTAAAAGTCTGCTGATTATTTTTTAGGGCCTGTTCGTTCAACCCAATCTGCGCTGCTCAATGCGTCTCGACAGGCTGCGCACGTTCAGCAAGCCATTGTCTCAACGACTCAGGACTTTCAGCAGAACGATATCCTGCAAGAACACCAAGAACTGTCAAATCTTCATCCAGTTCCGGCCAATGAATGTACGCGCCGTCACCAATGATTTGATACATATTGCGTTCGGTAGGAGTTCCATGCCATAAACGAGGATACCACATAAGCGGAGCAATAATAGTGCGGCCATCTGCAAGGTCTATCTGTAAAGAATCTTCACTGACAAAAACATTCTTAGCCCGCACATCCTGCATTTCAATTGCCAAAGAACTCATGCCATTTCTCCAAGAACAACATTTTGTGCTTTTCAACCAATTCTGCAACAGCACCCAGTTCCTTCCGGCTGAAACCGCCCGCATTGTGCAGCATGATCGGATCAAGCCAGAACTTCGCAACCAGCGCATCCCGCTGCACATGAATATGCGGCGGTTCAGCGCGGTCAAGCGCGACAAAGAAAAAACGATACGGCCCTTGCCTCAGCACTGTTGGCATGTCAATCGCCTCGCAGCCAGTAGGTCTGCTTGAGTGCAACGAAAGCGGATAACTCCTTTCTTAAATTGTCTGATTTCGCTCTGCTCAATCAGACCTATGCAATCTGATGCACTCACCGCCGCAGCAGTGAGCATTATCGAGCATGTAAGCTCACCGCGCCGACTAACTATTTATCCATAATTGAGGATTATTAGTAAGTCTTCCTAACTCAGCCATAGCTTGCTGAAGAGAGGCAGGCTCATCTAACACAATCTTTATTGCATATTTATCTTTGAGATCGGACTGACTAAATATTTTGAATATATTAGTTGGGATTTTATCCAGTTGGTTTAGATATTCTAAAGTCCATCCAGTTAGCAATTTCTTTAGTCGTAGAAATGATTCTGGAGGAAAAATAAATCGTAATTCTATCTCCAACTCAAGAAAACTATTACATGCAGAAATTACTTTATCGACAGCCCGCTTGATCTCCAACGGGTCGGCATGTACTCCATCGCCTTTCCAGGACGCTGGTATTTCTTCTTTGACGGCAATTGTCAGCATTTCTATTAAAGAAAGTAGATCTTTGCAGCTCATACTGTTCCAATCAAGAAACTCTTTGCCGTTCATTTTGGTGGCTCTTTTATAGATCAGCCCTCTCTGTAGCTCGTCAAAGCTGCGCTTCACCAAAGCCAGCTTGGACTGTAGCAACTCAGCAGTAAGAAGATGTGCCCAATTGTCGGGTTTGTTCAGGGCAAGCTGTAGAGCATATTCTGTTTCATCCTTGAATGCTCTCCTGAGACCGACCTTAAAATATTTTTCCAGTTCAGACCTGCTGATACCTCTCGTGCTATCTTCGTGACGGACATATATCATTCCCTTGCGAATGTGAACCAAGTCAATGGCAACGATATAAGGAGGGTTGTTGCCATGCACTTCAATTACTGCATATTCATTGCCATCAATCGTGAATTCTTGATAACCAATTGTTAACGGAGGATCAATCTTCTGAGTAAGAATTTCATTGAGACTGGTTTTATTGCGATGACTGTTAACTAATTTTCCTACAGGAGTAAATGTTCCGTCTTTCAAACCAATAAGTAAGAAACTTGGTTCAGCA
The DNA here is from genome assembly GCA_026122915.1 of Candidatus Electronema nielsenii. Taxonomy (GTDB): domain Bacteria; phylum Desulfobacterota; class Desulfobulbia; order Desulfobulbales; family Desulfobulbaceae; genus Electronema; species Electronema nielsenii. Next base: position 6,645 of record JAGIXO010000079.1, read on the forward strand.
TTATTTGCCATCGCCACCATATCTTTGACGAACTCTGCTTTCGCACCGTCTTTTTTAAGATTCATGCTCTCTTTGGCATCAACAGTCTTCCATTCTTGTCGGATTGACTGAAGTTTTCTTATGATCTCTGCCAATTCAGTTTCTTGCATCTTCTTGTATTCAAGTGTTCGATATAGGTAAGTAAAGTAGGTTAGGGAGAGCCAAGCAATCCCCAACCTATGGCATCACGGCGTAACGTGCCTGCTCTCCCAGCCTTTCTCGATGAAGTAGAGTATCGGCACCGTCATCCTTGAGAACAGCAGCGAGGCCACTTCACCCGCCATCAGCGAGATGGCCAATCCTTGGAAGATGGGATCAAAGAGAATCACTGAGGCACCAACCACCACTGCCGCTGCCGTCAGCAGCATGGGCCGGAAGCGCACCGCGCCCGCGTCGTCAATCACCGCCAGATCAAGCGGCATTCCTTCGCTCAAGCGCAGCTCGATAGCCAGGACAACTCCTTTCTCAAATTGTCTACGCAAGCATTTCACCCCGCATACACCTCATCCAACACCGCCTTTCCACCAGCCGCCAGCAACCTCTCAGCCAGCGTCTTGCCGATTTCTGCCGCCTCTACAACCGGCCCGGAAAGCTGCTCTTTGAAGACCTTTTCGCCATCTAAGGATGCAATAAGTCCGGTCAATGTCACCGTATTGCCTGCAACCGTGGCAAAGCCGCCAATCGGCACTTGGCAGCCGCCTTCCAGACGAAGAAGGAAAGCCCGTTCAGCCGTCACAGCCGCTGCCGTGTCCGCATGATGAAGAAACTGAAGTGCTGCCAGCAACTCGCTGTCCGCCTCGCGCAGCTCAATGCCCAGCGCACCTTGGCCGATAGCCGGAAGCATCTGTTCTGGCGAGAAGAGCGCGGTGATTCGCGTTTGCATTCCCAAGCGGTTCAAGCCCGCACCTGCAAGGATAATCGCATCATACACGCCCTCGTCCAGCTTTTTCAGGCGGGTGTCTAGGTTGCCGCGCAGGTCGTGAATCTGTAAATCAGGCCGGATGGCCGCGAGCTGCGATTTGCGCCGCAGACTGGACGTGCCGACAGTCGCGCTCTGCGGCAGCTCGGCCATCGTCTTGTAATGCACCGAAATGAAGGCATCAAAGGGAATCTCCCGCTCCGGGACAATGGCCACGTGCAGGCCCGCAGGCAGCTCGGCAGGCACATCCTTCATCGAATGCACAGCCAGATCAACCCGCCCGTCTAACAGCGCGTCCTCGATCTCCTTGACAAAAAAACCCCA
>JAGIXO010000008.1 GCA_026122915.1 Candidatus Electronema nielsenii
GGAGTTTCTTTCATACGTAGCATGGATCATGTGTTTACGAGCGGGGCGGTGGAGGCGGAGGCATTGCTGCTGTTGTCTGCTTCTTTGCTGTGCCGAGCTTGCCCTTCACTAAGATAATTAGCCCAACTGCAACGGTGAGCAGGGTGATGCCCAAGATAGGTCGATAAACAACCCAAGCCAATGCAATAGTGATCAGCGACAGCACTGCCGCGATCAAGAAAGAGATGATGCCTGTACCCGCACCGATCACGTTACCTAAGAACGGCAGGACATCCGCCAGCACAGACAGCACCTTGAAGATCATGCCTAATCCAGCAAACATCAGGAAAAAACCTACAGCTCGGAGAATCCACGTCAGCAGCTTGTTATCGCTCTGGGCTTTTTGGAACATCGCTGCCGCCGTGTGGGTGCCTGCTTGCAAGAGTTCGATAGTGTCGCCCGTTGAGGCTTGGTAGGGAGCAAAGCTGCTGCCAACTTGCTGGGCAGCCAAGCTCACATCAGTCGGCGGCACTGTCTCAAACGTAATCCGCACATCACCAACTTGGGGCGAGGAAGGATCAGCACCGAGATAGAATCCGCCGTCGTGCCGCTTCGCCTTCCCTTCCAGCTCTTGAGGCAAGGAAAGCTCGCTGCTGATCGGCAAGGCGTGCGAGCCACTGATCTTGCTGACCAAGGAGGATGGCAGGGTGAAGGCTCCCAGCGTGACGTTATCCGCTACCAGCTCTTCGGAGTGATAGGGCATGGAGTTAGGATTCTCATGCCCTGACTTCTTGAAGCTGGCCGAGCTGATTGCATGACTCGACCAGATTTTACTGTACGAATATTCTGTCACCGTTTCCGTGCTGCCACCGAGCTTCTTTTTGGTCTCACTCTTCGAGCTTTCCTGCCACTGATACATCTCCACTTCCCTTCGCAGTTTGAGGGCATTGGCAGACACGGCGAAAATTGGATCGGTCAGCGTGGCCTCAGTGACAGCTTTGCCGCTCAGATGCACTAACTTTCCCTCGTTGGCTGGACTAACCTTGTCCGCAGGCACAGAGATCACGGTGCCGCTGCCTTCCTTCAGGGTTTTGTAGGTCTTCACCGCCCGGCCTTCGTTCCAAAACAGGAGCGGGAACGCAGCGATGAACAGGACAAAGCCAAAGATGATGCCTTTAAAAGCGCCACCAATTCGGCTGAACCAAGATTCGTTGGTGACTTCTGTGTAGTTGTCTTGTGACATGGGATTTCCTTCTCTCTCTTGATAAGAACTACGCCAAAGTGAAACGGTCTATTCCCCGCATCACCTGCTCTAACTCTGTCGCTGCCTGCTGAAGCAAGTCTTCGGTGTTTCCACCTTGGCAACAGTTGTTTTCCAACTGAGAAGCGACCTCTTGTAGAGCTTCCGCGCCGATAGTGGCGGCAACACTTTTCAGAGTATGGGCTAATCGAGCTGCACCGCTGACATCGCCAGTCTGTTGGGCCGTTTTAACTTTCTGGACAAAATCGGCCTGATCTTGCCGGAAGAGCAGCAGGATTCTGCGGTAGAAATCCGAGTCGTGCATAGTGTTAGCTAAACCTTTTTCCGCATCGATGCCGACTAAAGCAGTAAAATCGACGGGAGCGGCGGGTGGTGCTGACGACTGCTCAGAGAAAGCAGACGAACGACTTGGCGGCAGCAGACGGCACAAGGTAGCTAGCAGTTCTTCCTCACGGAAGGGCTTACCGATGTGGCCGTTCATGCCAGCCAATTTGCTTTTTTCACGGTCGCCGGTCATGACATTGGCAGTCAACGCGATGACTGGTAGGTCTTTGTAACGCGGCTGCTTGCGCAGCTCCCGACAGGCAGTGCAGCCGTCCATGACCGGCATCTGTAAATCCATCAGCACACAGTCAAAGGTTTCTCGGCTCAGAGCCTCCAGTGCCTCAGCACCGTTGTTAGCCAATGTCACCTCTATACCTCTCCGCCGCAGCAAAATCAAGGTCAGCTCTTGATTCAGCGGATTATCTTCTGCCAACAAAATTCTTGCCCCGCGTAGTCGTCCGAAATCAGACGACGGCTGGGTCGGCGCAGACTGTGGCCTTTCTTCTTCACTGATTTCAAGCGGTAAAGTAAAGGTAAAAACCGAACCCTGCCCGTACACGCTTTCTACTTGGATTGAACCACCCATCATCTCAACTAATTGTTTACTGATCGACAAACCCAGTCCGGTACCGCCGTACTTCCGGGTGATCGAGTTATCTGCTTGACTGAAAAGTTGAAATAAATTCCGCTGCTGTTCTTGGGTGATACCGATACCAGTGTCGCTGACCGAGAAACGCAACACCGCCCTGCGTCCGGCCCGCTCGATGAGATCAACCCCAATGGTGACGTTGCCCTGTTGGGTGAATTTAATCGCATTGTTACCGAGATTGATCAGGATTTGGCCAAGACGCAGCGGGTCGCCGCGAAGGTTATCTGGCACCTCTGCCGCCTTGTTGACAGTCAGCTCTAAACCTTGCTCTGCTGCCTTGAAATTGAGCAAACTGTGCAAATTCTCTAACACCGAGCGCAGGCTGAAGTTAACTTGCTCAATCTCCAGCTTACCTGCTTCAATCTTGGAAAAATCGAGAATATCGTTGAGAATGCCCAGCAGGAGTTCGGCGGAAGAACTTATTTTTTCTAAATAATTCTGTTGGACTGGTGAAAGGTCAGTAGCTAACGCCAGCTGAGACATGCCAATCACCGCATTCATCGGGGTGCGGATTTCGTGGCTCATGTTGGCCAAAAAATCTGATTTAGACTGACTGGCTGCCTCAGCCTCCCGCCGAGCCTCAATGAGTTGCTGCTCAATCTGTCGCTGCTCAGTGATGTCTCTGCCAATAATCACGAGTGCTTTGCGGCTGCCGTCGGCAAAAAAGAGCGGCATCTTGCGGACTTCAAATAGGCGTGGGTGGCCGGTGAGATCAGTGGCTGTCTCGTCTTCGATCAGCATAGCCCGCTTCTGCCAAGCCCGTTCGTCGCTGGCCGTACAAGCAGCGAGCACAGTGGCCAAGACTGGCTGTTCCTGCCCGATTTCTGTATCAGTTTTACCCTGCCAAGCAATCCTTTCCACATGAAAAAGTTGCCGAGCTACCCCGTTCGTCAGTAACCAGTGGCCTTTGCCGTCTTTGAGGAACACCGCGTCAGGCAGGGTTTCCATGAAGGTGGTCAGGCGATGGAAGTTTTCCAGCAGCTCGGCCTCGGTTTCCTTGCTGCGGGTGATGTCGATATGCACGCCCATAAAGCGCACTGCCCGACCTTCAGCATCGCGGGCGATCACCCGCCCTAAAGCGCGAATCCATCGCCACTGGCCGTCCGCTGTGCGCAGGCGATATTCCGCGCTACAGCAGCCGTCATCGCGCTCCAGAAAAGGCTGCACGGCTGCACCGGTGGCGATAAAATCCTCTGGGTGCATCAGCTCCTGCCAGAGCTTATTGGTGCGCTGAAAAGCATCATGCGGCCAGCCAAGCATGGTGAAAAAGATGTCGTTGGTGTGCAGCACATTGCGGCGAGGATGCCAATCCCACATGCCCAAACCCGCCACCTCCAAGGCTAAAGCCAGCTGCCTGCGGCTCTCTTCCAGCACCTCATCTGACTCGGCGAGGCGGTTCTCCATTCGGTGGAGAAAAATATAATACAAGAGCAGCAGACCAGCCGTAGTACCCAACAAAAAGAACAGAAAAAAGGTATTGATTCTGCGGGCAGCCAGCAGTTTGTCTATCTCATCACGGACAAAAAGCAGGCTACCAACCTGCTGCCCGCCCGCGTCGATCACTGGCACCGTGTGCTTCATGCAGAACATCGAGTCGGGTATGATTTTGCGCAGCAACTCCTGCGGCCAGCTGTGCTGGTGGCTACTGCTACTGGAGCAGTTTATGCCGTGCGGCAGTTGGTCAGCCATGATTACCCGATCCGGGAATGCTGACCAGTTTGCTCCATGACCCAGCATTTTCATGCCCTGTTCCCAGCCTTGCTGGTTAAGGTATCCCTTGCCCACGGTGAGCTGGTAGCCGTCAATGGGCTTGAGTTCGGCAAAAATCGGCAGCAAAGTGGCTAATTCCCGACCCAGCTCGATGTAGCCGATCACCTGCCCTTTTTCGTCGTGCCAAGGCATGACCGCCCGGAGAGTCAGAGTACCGAGCGGGCCAATTTCTAAACCAGAGACCGCATTGCCTGTAGCTGCCGCTTGCTCTAAGGTAACCCGATTGATGCGGTCGCTGTGACGGTCAGGCTGATGCACCCGCAGAAAGCAAGTTTTATCCCGGTTATGAAAATAAAAATGGGTGATCTGGCCGTGGCGACTGAGATGACGGTTGATAATCAGAGCCGAGCGCAGTAAGGTCACGCGGTCTTTGGCGAGAAACTGCCGTAACAGCTCTTGGTTCTCGCTCAAAGTCAGCAGGAGGGTTTGCAACATTTGTCCGTTTTCCGCGATCCGGCGGGCATAGAGGTCGTTAATCATCTCCCGCCATTCACTCTGCCGCACCGCATCCTGCTGCTGATACATCCAAAGAACGGAAAGAAAATAGAATACCCCCAGAAGCAGCATTCCAGTCAACAGGGAGCAAAAAACATGTTTTTTAGCGGTGTGGGCACTGCGCCGGACGCTGCTTTGGGCAGCGAGGAAGGTGCTCTTGAAACTCATGCGCTCTCCTGCTTGTGGTATATCGAAAAAAAACAAGAATTCATCTCTATCTGAGAAACATGGTGCCTTGGAAGCCACCGCAATGCAATAAAAAAAATAGCCGATGCCTCTGATTCTTGCCAACCGAGCGGAAATAATTTGACAGCAGCGAAAAAGGAGCAGTAAAATTGGCTGATTATTTTAACAAGCCTGTTCTGGGCAGTAAAATAGCCCCGTGCCTTTTCAGGCAATCTACGGTATCTTTTCTTCAGGAATTTTCCATGACCGCAGCAGACCGCAGCAGCGAAATTTTTGCAGATAAACTGTTGGTCCTTGACCGCATCGGGGCAGAGCAGATGCTGGTCGAGGCACGGGCGCAGGATGCGCCGCTCAAAGCGGTGGAACGCTTAGTGGTGCCTGCTCTGGAGGAGATCGGCAGACGCTGGGAGCAAGGCAGCGCAGCCTTAGCGCAGGTCTATATGAGCAGCCGCATTTGCGAGGAGCTGGTCGATCAGCTCCTACCGCCCTCCAGCCCAGAGCGGATTCTTCGCCCAAAAATTGGCATTGCCTTGCTCGATGATTATCATGCCCTCGGCAAAACGATCGTCTGCGCTGCGCTGCGGGCCAGTGGCTATGAACTCTGCGACTATGGCAGACTGACCGCACCAGAGTTAGCTAAACGAATCTGCCGTGATGAAGTTAAAATTGTGTTAATTTCTACCCTGATGCTTCGCTCCGCGCTCCAAATCAAGCAGGTGAAAATACTGCTCGTCGCTGCCGGTTCTGCAACGAAAATCATTGTTGGTGGGGCACCGTTTCGCTTCGACCCAGAATTATGGAAGGAAGTGGGGGCAGATGCAAGCGGAAACAACGCCGCCGAAGCAGTCCGAGCAGTGGCCCGCTGTGTGGAGGAACTTGCCCAATGAGCAACGCAGAAATGACCTCAATGGAACGGGTGCTGACCACGCTCAGTCACCGAGAGCCAGACCGGGTGCCGTTTTTCCTCCTGCTGACTATGCACGGGGCCAAGGAACTAGGTCTAAGTATCCGCGAGTATTTTTCTCAGGCAAAATATGTGATTGAAGGTCAATGCCGCCTGCGGGCCAAATACCACCACGACTGCTTTTATCCTCTGCTGTACGGCGCGGCAGAAGCTGAAGCCTTTGGCGGCGAAATCGTATGGTATGAGGACGGCCCGCCCAACAGCGGCGCACCAGTGCTCAAAAAGCCAGAGGATATCCTTGCCTTGCAAGTTCCAGTGGTGGACAAAACGCCCTGCCTGCGCCGAATGCTGGATGTGATCAGTGGCCTCAAAGAGCGGGCGGGCGACACCGTGCCGATTATCGGCGTGGTTATTTCGCCCTTTTCTCTGCCAGTCATGCAGATGGGCTTTGCCGCCTATATTGAGCTGCTGTACGAACAACCGGAGCTATTCGCCCGGCTGATGGCGGTGAACCAAGCCTTTTGCGTGGCTTGGGCGAATGCTCAGTTTCGTGCCGGAGCAACAACGGTCTGCTATTTTGATCCGCTGGCCTCGCCCGACATGATTTCGCCTGAAATATATCGCCGCACCGGACTGGAGACGGCCCGGCATTGTCTCTCCTGCTTTAACGGCCCGGCCTGCATTCATCTGGGTTCAGGCCGCTGCTTGGCAATGGTGGAGGAACTAGCCAAAGTCGGTGCGGTCGCCGCCGGCGTGAGTGCCTTGGATGATCTGGCCGCAGTTAAAGCAGCGTGCAAAGGGAAAATCACGGTGGCGGGCAATCTGAATGGAATTGAAATGCGCCGTTGGACACCGACTCAAGCCGAGGCAAAAGTAAAGGAGGCCATTGCCGCAGCCGCAGCGGGCGGTGGCTTCATTCTTACCGATAACCACGGCGAAATTCCTTGGCAGATAAGCGACGAGACTCTGCTGGCGATCTCTGAGGCGGTGCAGCAATGGGGCCGTTATTCGTGAGACCGCTTTCTCTTTGCTTTTTGGTTTGCAAGCAGCTCCTACCTGACACCCAAGCGGCAGCCCAGCTCCAGGGGATAACTGGGCTGGAGGTGAGAGCCTTTACTGCGAGCTGTGCTTCCCGACTGGCTGACAGAGAAGAGCTGGCCGCTTTGGTAAAAGAGAGCGGAGCAGATGCCGTTGAAATCATTGGTTGCCGTTGCCTTGAGCGGGATATGATGATTCCCGGTAGCCGAATTCGGCGGGCCGAGCAGTGTGTGCATTTGCTCTGTAGCCCAACCTTGGTCAGACATCTTCGCCAGAGCGGAGCTGGACTGCTTTTGCCAGGCTGGTTGGCTCGCTGGCAGGAGCAGTTAGCTGATCGAACCCAAGCGGTAGAGCTGTTTGGTCACGATGTCAACAAGCTGGTTCTGTTAGACACTGGCAGGGATGAGCAAGCGAGTCTGCATCTGGCCGAGCTGGCCGACCTTTTCCACCTTCCTGCCGAAATTCTGCCTGTAGGCTTGGAATATCACGGCCTCCTGCTCACCAAAATAGCAGCAGAATATCGACAGGAGGAGCTGGAACGGCAGAAAGAGCAGGCTCGGCAGCAGGCTGCACAGACCGCCATGATCTTCGACATGCTGGGGTTAGTAGTCAAAGCGAGTTCGGAGCCAGAGGCTTTCGCCGGAATTGCCGAGTTATTTACCATGCTCTTTGCGCCTCGGCAGATTCGCTGCCTCCCAGTGACGAAAAACGGCCTTGCCACGGATCGATTAGCTGACTTAAATGCAGATGAACAGCAGGCTGCCGCCCAATTCCTTCTTGATAGCGGACGGCAACATCAACTCCTGGAAAGCGGTGATGGCTTTCTTTTGCGTATCGGTACGGGCGGCAAAACCTTGGCCGTAGTGCTTGTGCAGCAGGTCGCTTTTCCCCAGCATATCGGCTCATACATGAACACCGCCCTGCATGTGTCAGGGGTCTGCGCCTTGGCGGTTGAACATGCACATATCTTAAAAACGCTTTTGGATACCTCGCGGTTAGCAGGCAAGGCTGAAGTGGCGACTGAGGTCTTGCACAACGTAGGCAACACGCTGAATAGCATTTCGGTTTCAGCAGAGCGGTTGGGGGAAATGGTACAGAAAAGCGGTAGCTCCACCCTGCCTGCGATTGTCGAGTTGATTGAGCAGCACAAGGATGACCTATCAGCTTTCTTTGGTAGCGACCCAAAAGGCCGCAAACTGCCGCTCTACTTTGCCAGCCTTTCTGCTCAGTTGACGAAAGAGCGGTGGCGGCTCTTAGAGGAGATCGGGCATCAGCTTCGGCATGTCCGCCGGGCCGCTGACATCATCCGTACCCAGCAGGATGCTGCGGGCAGTAAGGTCTTGATCGAGCAATTTGATCTGGCTTCAGTGATTGAGGAAAGTGCGGAGATTTTTGAGCAAAAGATAGCCGAACGGCAGATTCATGTGGAGCGCAATTATGCCCGCCTTCCGGCCATGCAGGGTGAACGGCGCAAAATCTTACAGATTATGGTTAATCTGATTAGTAATGCCGCTGATGCGTTTGAGGGACTCAAGCAAACAGAGCGAAAAATCAGCCTCCGACTCCAGTCTGTTGACACAAAGAATGAACACGTTATGGTAGAAGTAGCAGACAACGGCAGAGGCATCAGCAGTGAGATCATGGAGCATATTTTTGCGTTTGGCTTTACGGCCAAAAAGGGCGGACATGGCTTCGGTCTGCATAATGCGGCCAATCTGGCAACGGAAATGGGCGGGACGCTGACGGCGGAAAGTCCGGGCGAAGACAAAGGGGCGGTTTTCAGGCTGGAGCTGCCGACTACAGCGGGTAGGAGGAGGGGAGCGTGAAAAAAAACGGCAGGATCGACCGGATTTTGATTGTTGACGACAATCCAGACATTCACAGCGATATCAAGAAAATTCTGCTGCACCAAAATGAATCAGGCGAATTGGATGCTCTTTTCGCTGACATTGTCGGCCAAGAGGCACCGACGGAAGAAATGGCGGATTTGCAGATCGACTCAGCCTTCCGGGGCGAGGAGGCGGTGGAGATGGTCCGGCATTCTCGGCTGGAGCGGAAACCCTACGCCTTGGCCTACGTTGATATGCGCCTTCAACCCGGCATGGATGGCCTGAAGACCATCAAGCGACTCCAGCAGGAGGATTATCAGCTTCAGTTTGTGGTGATCACTGCTTATTCTGATTATTCTTGGCAGGAAATCAGCTCGGCTCTGCTCTCTGCCGACAAGCTGTTGATCTTGAAAAAGCCCTTTGAGGCGATTGAAATTCGCCAATCAGCAGCAGCCTTGATTGAAAAATGGCATTTGACCGTGGAGCATAAGCAGGCGATGTCCGCTTTGGTCATGCAGCGAAATATGCTGGAAGAGCATGTGCGTGAGCAGACTGCTGAACTGCGCCATACCAATGAGTTGCTGACCAAAGAAATTAAGGAACGGCGGCGGGCCGAGGAAAAAATTCGCCTCCACCGCGACAGCTTGGAGAAGCAGATTGAGCTGCGCAGCGCGGAAATCCTCCAGCAGAATCGCTTTCTCAGCACGGTGATCAACTCGTTGCCGCATCCTTTTGCGGTCATTGATGTCGCCACGTTCCGAATTTTGGCTGCCAACCGGGCCGCAGGCAGTCAGGCAGCAGGCCGGGATCATCTAAAAACCTGCTATCAATACATGCACGGTTTCAGTCAGCCTTGTTTTGAACAGGGATTAGAATGCCCGCTCAACATCGTGCGCGAGCAGGGTAAACCGGTGATGGTTGAACATGTCGGTACTGATGCAGCAGGCAATCCGCAAACGATGGAAATTCATACCTGTCCGGTGACAGATCGACAGGGCCAAGTCACGCGGGTGATTGAATATTGCATCGATATCAGCCGTCGGAAAAAAATGGAAGAGGAGCTAATCCGCAACCGAAAGATGGAAACCGTGTCGATGATGGCTGGTGGTATCGCTCATGACTTCAACAATCTGCTGATGGCAATTACCGGCAACCTTGAGTTGGCGATGATGAAGCTCCACCCGGAACACCGCGCTTTGGGCTTTCTCCAAGATGCTGCGGCTTCTGCTGGCGAGGCAAAAGAGTTGGCTCATAAATTCCTCCTTTTCTCCAGCTTTACGCCGCCTGCCCGGCAGCCTGTGAATCCTACTACCTTGATCAGCACTGCCTGCCTTTCCTTTTTTGAAGGCGGGAACGTTGTGCCAGAGCTGGATATGTCGGATAACTTGCTGCCGATTTATGCTGATCCTGGCCAGATAGAGCAGGTGCTACGCGAGTTATTCCGCAATGCGACAGAGGCAATGGCTCCTGCCGGAGGACAAGTGCAGGTCAGCGCGGAAAATATCTGTCTGCTCGGTCATGAGGCTGCTGGCCGTAAAGAAGGGGAATATGTCCGCATCACTGTTCGCGACCAAGGACGTGGCATCCGCAAGGACGATTTGTCCAACATCTTTGATCCCTATTTTTCTGGAAAAACAAGAGGAAGAACCAAGGGAATGGGACTGGGGCTAACCATCGCTGCTTCAATAGTCAGTCAGCACGAAGGCTACATTGAAGCGGATTCAGTGCTGGGAGGTGGAACAACGGTGCATATCGACCTGCCTGTCGCTCCGCCCTCGAATTAGCCCTGCTTTGCCTCATCTAAGACTTCCCTGACTAAGGCAGCCAGCTTGGCCGTATTGAGCGGCTTAATGGCGTATTTCTTCACTCCCAAAACCACGGCATCTTTTTCTGAAAACGAGGCGGTGTAGCCGGTGCAGAGGATCACTGGCAGGTTAGGTCGCAGAGCCAGCACTGCCTTGGCTAATTCGCTGCCGGTCAGACCGGGCATCGTTTGATCCGTGATCAACAAATCGTACAAGGCGGGATTCTGCTGAAATTTTTCCAAGGCCATCAAACTCTCGGTCTCAGCATGAACCGAATAGCCCAGCGTAGTCAAAATAGCCTTGCTGATATGGACAATCGACGGTTCGTCATCGACAAAGAGAATGCGCTCCGTGCCAACAGGCAACGGAACCTTACCATCGTTCTCCTTGATATCCTTGTTTTCTTCCGGTAACACCGGGAGATAAACATGAAAAGCTGATCCCTTGCCCAGCTCGCTCTCGACTTCGATAAAACCTTTGCAATCCTCGACTACCCCGTGGGTGACGGCTAATCCTAAGCCCGTACCCGCGCCCTGCTCTTTGGTAGTAAAATAGGGATCAAAGATGCGGGACATAATTTTTTCATCCATACCGACTCCGTTGTCGCGCACGGTCAGCACGATGAATAGTCCCGGATAAAGCCAAGGCCGATCTTCTCGCTGTATCGCGGTCAACTCGGTCTGGCGGAGAATAATATCTATCCGGCCCTGTTTGTTGCCAATAGCATGGGCGGCGTTGGTGCAGAGGTTAATAACAATCTGATGAATGTTGGTCGGATCAGCCAGCACCAAGCCGCTGTTTTCATCGATATCCGCTTGTATGCTGATCGACGAAGGCAGCGAAGAGCGCAGCATTTTGACTGATTCTTTAATAATCAGATAGATTCGTAACGGTGTTTTGCGGTGTTCGCTTTTACGGCTGAAGGTAAGGATTTGCTTGACTAATTCTGTGGCACGGTGGCCTGCGATCAATACTTGTTCCAAGTCCTTACGAGCATTGCTGCCTTCAGGCAACTCCATTAAAGCAAGCTCCGTGTAGCCCAAAATCGCGGCAAGGATGTTGTTGAAATCATGAGCGATACCGCCAGCTAAGGTGCCAATTGCCTCCATTTTCTGAGCTTGGAAGAGTTCGTCTTCCAGCTTTTTCTTCTCCGTGGTGTCATGGGCAATATAGACGAAATAAAGGAATTCACCGTCTGGGTTTAACACTGGCGCGGCACAAACATGAAAAAATTTGCTGATTGCTTTATGTTCCATGCTACCACAGTGCTTTTGTCGATCTCTGATTGCATGAAGCCCAGGACAGCCCGTACAAGGCTGATCAGAACCTCGGAATAAACTGTGGCAAGTCATGCCGAGCAGTTTTTCTGGTGGCAAGCGGAAAAATTCAAAGGTGGCTTGATTGGCGCGGATAACCCGCATGTCTTTATCTTGCAGAGTGATGATGTCTGGAATCGCATCAAAGGTGCTTTCCCACTCTTCAGTTTTGCGGATCAGTAGTTCTCTGGCTTGTTTCCGTGAAGTTACATCTTCATACACCGCGACGATTTCACCGGTCGGCAGTTTATAGACGTAATATTCCAAACAGGGGAGCATTTCTTGTTCCCCGCCTGTGTCATCAGCTTTCTTTTCTTTGTTCTTACTACAAAAAGAGACAGAAAGATGCTCTGGGCTACCGCTTTTTGCTACCCGCTGAAATACGTCGAGCAGGCCAGATTGAGCAAAACCGGGGAAAATTTCGGCAGGCTTCTTGCCCGCAGGATTCATCGTTTCGTCTAACCGGGCAATTCGCATTCCGGCAGAATTAATCCGCTTAACCGTAAAATTCTGCCCGTCCTGATCTGTTTCATAGACTGCAATGCCAGTTGAGATGTTATCAACAATGCCGCGCAGATACTGTTCTTGCACCGAAAGCTGGTGTTCTACTGCTGTTCGCTTACGAAGCTGTTTGCTGCTGGAAATATAAAAAATTACCATACCTGCTGTGCCGATCAGATAAATCAGCAGATGATAGAGGAGGCTGCTCTTAAATTGCCGTTGAAAAAGGGCGACTGTCTCCTGCATCGGCAGGGTAATGCTGATGCCTCCTCGGATACTGCCTGTTGCATATCCTCGCTCAACGTGGCATTTGAGGCAGGAGTGATCCATGATTGCAGGAATCATAACCCGCATGAATGGCTCATCTTCTTTACTGATCAGTTCCGCCACATCTTTCACGCCGTCTTTCGCAAAGCGATGCAGTGCAGCTTGTTCCCAATCATCTGGGCCGTTGTCTGGTTGAATGAGTTTCAGGCTGGTGATGTTTCCTCGAATGCCGTATTTTTTTTCTTCCAGCGCATATATCTCGCGGGTCATCTGCGCTGGATTGATCAGCTGTTTTGTGTCGTCATTAGCCTTATAAACTCCGCCGTGGCCAGAGTTCCACAGCTGATGGATGTAATCTTTGCGGACAGCGGCCAAACCTATCTCTCTGCCGATAAATTTAACATTGTTCCAGTCGTTGTAGGCAACGAGGATGAATGAGCCGTTCAGCAAGAGAGTCCAAAAGACAAAGGCAGCCAGACACCAGCAGCGGAGGTGCTTGAGGTAAGAATGCAGATTCCTTTCGATCATAGAAAGCGAAAAGGCAAGATGCCGGAGAAGACAGGAGCAGCCCAAAGGGGCAGTTGAGTACCGCGTTACTTCACTGTATAATGGCTGAAATCAGAAGTCAAACAGGATTGGCTCGCAGGTCGCTTCCCCATTTTTAACCACCCGGCTTGATGAATCCTTCGATTAAGATCGGATAGTTGTGTAAGTCATAATAAATAAAGAAGGCATCAGCTCTTCCGAACTGACGCCTTCTTTATTGCACAAACAGTCTAATAATCTTGCTCCTACTTCACTATAAGGAGAAACCAGATTTATCTGTCGCTAAATTTGCTACTGTCTCCAGCTCATAATAGCGACATGCTTCCATCAAAAAACGGCATTCTGTCCACATGTCACCATCAACTAAGGGCATGAAGAGATCATGGATGTTGTCCGCGCCCAGATAAACCGGCAAGCCGCTGCTCACTAACTCCTCCACCGGGGCGATGGAATTGTGCAAGGGAGCGTATTTCTGAAGTTGCTTCATGCTCAAGGCAGCAGAAGGACAGACTATGAAGCTCAGTCCTGCATCCTTGGCCACCCGCATGATCCGCTTGCGTTCGCTCTGGTCTTTGGCGGCTAACGACACCGAATGCACAGCCCGCACCCGTCCTTCCATGCCGTGTTCAATCGCTTTGAGAGCCAACAGCTCGGTTTCGTTTTCATCAGGATTGTTCTCTTGATCCACATGCACATCCACTGGCTTGCCGAGATTTTTGGCAATAGATAAAATGATATCTAAATGCTTTTCTGGCAAAGGCCGATCTTTTGATGGTAATCCACCGACGACATCTGCCATTTCACAGGCCTTTTCAAAGAAATTTCTTGATTTTTCCTCAAGAACGCCCTCTAATGGCTGCACTGCAATTTCAATTTTTATCTCGTGTTTATATTTTTCCTTGAGCGAGAGAGCAACCTGCATCGGCAATAGTTTAACCGTGTTGTCAGCATCAATAAAAGTGCGACAATGCGTAACCCCCTGCGCCTTCATCACCTCTATACAACGGCTCATCCTTTCGGTCAGATCGCTTTCTGAATAGTTCTCTTTCACGTATTTATAGAGTTCCCACTTCTTCTGCATGTTCGCCTGACTTAATTTCAGGTTGTCCGGTGATATGATGTAGGATTTGTCAAAGTGGGCATGATAGCAGGCAAAACCTCCTTTTTCTAACACCATCTGAAGGAAGTATTTCTTCATATCCCAAGGTGCAGATGGATCAGTGATGGAATATTTGAAGATATTTTGTTTCTTATCCTTGAGCAAACGCTCAAGGGTCATGGCAGCTAACTTTATATTAGTAAATATTGGAATACCATTCTCGATACAAAGTGCTCTGATTGTCGATGAATCAGAGTCCTCATCATAATCCTTGTTGCCAGTAAGAATGTTGATAACCAGATCAAACTTGCTATCTGATAGGTAATGCAGAATATTGGGCGCGATATTGTCGGCAATTTTGTGCAGCGTGGTGTTACTTACCCCGTTATCTAAAAGAAATTGACTGGTTCCTGTTGTGGCGAAAAATTCAACTCCAACTTCATGCAGCTCTTTGATATGAGGAAGGAGGGCTTTCTTATCCTCCTGCTTGCCGGAGCTGACCAAAATTCTCGTGCGGGTACTGCGGCTGGCCAATTTGAGGTTGAAAGCCAACAAATCTAAGGACTGATCAAAGTGGGTCATGGCAGAATAAGAGAAAATTTAAGTTGTTTAAATGACGCACTGTTCTTAGACATACGTCCTTGCAACAGCAACGTTTACAGCGTCAGTCGCGCCTCGGTTTGCCCCCCGGCTGCCGCCTCTTGCGCCTCCAGAACACGCTTGAACAAGGCTGAAGCCATCTCAGCATACTGCTTTGCCTCATCTTTTTTTCGCTGGCGGTCACAGAGCTTGGCCAACTCTTGATAGATACTGCCGACAGCTGGATGATCTTTGCCGCGCAGCTTCTGGGTCACAATCAGAGCTTGCTTGTAAAATTCCTCAGAGCGGTCGTAGTTACCGCAGATGCGGCTGGCCTCGGCTAAGTGATTATAGATAATGATCAAGCTGGCTAAGTCAGGCTGAGGCGACTTCGTCTTGATTTTCAGCAACCGCTCCAGCAAGGGAATGGCCTCGAATTCCGCCTCCAGTTCCATGTGCAGGCGAGCCAGCTTATCAAGGATTCCGGCCAGTACCAAGTCGTTGTCGCTCTTTTCCATAATCGCCAAGGCCTGTTTGTACGGCCCTTCTGCTTTCTCGTACTGACCTTGGCTTTCCTGAAGTTGGCCAAGCAAAAACCAGCAGGTACCCATTTCTGCGTGTTCTTTACCCAGCTGTTTCGCGATGCTGTTCATAGCTTTTTTGCAATATTCCCCTGCTGGACCGGGCTGACCAGACAGCAGCGCGGTGCAAGCGATTTCCCGCCAAGCTAAAGCCAGCTCTGCCGATTCCTCGCCTTTCTGCACTAACAGTTTTTCAATCGCGGAGAAACAGGCCAATGCCTTTTTGTGCTGGTACATTTTCCGCGCCAGCAATCCCGCTGCCTTCAGATAATGAATGTTGCTTTTATCTAACTCAATTGCCTTGTCAAAGCGGACAGCAGCACGGCTGAAATCCATCCGGCATTCCGACAATCGCCCGCTGTGAAAGGCAGCAAAAGCACCAATTTTTCCGCCCTTACCGACTAACTTGTCAAAGACCTGTTCCGCCTCTGCCGTGCTGGCATTAGCCTGAAGGCCCACGGAAGCCAGATCGTAATCGGCCTTGTCCAGCATGTTTTGCATCTTTGTTAGCGCGGTCAATGCACTCTTGCGGCAGGCAATTTCGTTTCGGTAGCTCTGCTTAAAAAAGGTCAAAGCCTCGGTGATGGCAGTCACGGCCATCTGGAGCTTTTCGCGTCTGCTGTCGTCGCGAGTTTCGATGGCTGCTGTCAGGGCAGGCAGCAACTTTTTTTTCTGAGCAATCAGGCGTTGCCCGTAAGATTCAGGCGACAGGGCTATATTGGACACAGACTTGATTCCTCCTCAGCGTCAGGGAAAACAACATAGTTCAGGGACTGCTCCGGGCGGCGATGCAGAAGCGCAATCCTGCGTCCTTGGTATAGCAGACCGCCCGCCGCAGGACAAGAAAATCTTTACAGGTCAGTCTTCAATCACGGCTTTTGTAATTTGCAAGAATGTCCTTCTTCCTCAGGTTGTTCGTCAACTCAAAAATATTTTGTATTTTACGTGATCGGTATCAAACAGAAAAAATCTGCATAGACTTGAGCATGATCACAGTCAGTTATAACATGGAGCCAAAAAGTGCGGGCGAATAACTCATGCAAGAGGTCTAATGTCATACCCTGCACTGCTCCTTTCGGCAGCACACCTCCAGATCAAAGGCATTCAGTACTCGCAGGTTCCGTTCCCTTTCTGCCACGCTGAGAGGTGGACGAGGTGGATATTCTGCGACCAACGCCTTTAATCGCACCCTGTCAGGAAGAGCCGCCATGCCGACTGCCAGCACTTTGCCTGCCGTTGTTTCCAGCAGCTCGGCATCTTGTCCGTTGGTGACGATTGCCAGCGAAATGCAGCCGCCAGCGTCCAACAACCGCGCCGCAGCTACGGCTGGTTTTTCGCGGGTGACAAGAGAACCCGGCCCGTAGCGAAGAATCATCACCCGCTGGCCGCCGAGCGAGACAGTCAGGTCGATCACCGAGCGGACAAAGATGCTATTGAAGCAGGTCTCAAGAGCAAGACGCGGCACCAGCTCCTTTTTGGTAAAGCCCTTTTCCTCGACCATCATCCGTGCCAAAGACTGCCGGAACCGTTCGTCGTCGGTGTCCGGCAGTTCCTCGCCACTGAGATAATCCTTCAGGGTGCCATAAACAAAATGATGTCCAATTTGCTGCATTAGCCAATGGTGAAGCCGTCCAACAGGGAGAAATACTCTTCCGCCCGCTTGCTTATTTCTTCGTCGCTGATGCCGTTCATGCTCACAGGCAGAACGCCGTGGATGACAAAAAGCGGCAGCCACGTCAGGCCGCAGAATTGAGCAGTTTGCTGAAACGGGCGCAGCAATTCGCTCATGGTGTAATTATTGCGTCCACCGGAGCGGTACGCATCCTGCGGCCCGCCGGTAGTGACTACGGAGAGCCAAAATTTGCCCTTGAGTTGGTCGCCCACGCCCGGAGGATAGGCAAAGCCGTATTGCAGCACCTGATCCTGCCATTCTTTGAGCAAAGCCGGGCCGCTGTACCAGCGGATGGGATGCTGAAACACGATTAAATCATGATCCAACAGCAGCTGTTGCTCCTTTTTCACGTCAATCTTGAAATCAGGATACTCCTGATACAGATTGCGGCACGTAAGGTTGGGGACTTGCCTGACTTTTTCGATCAGCATCCGGTTGCCTCTGGAATGCTCAATGTTGGGATGAAACAGATTAAGCAGAATGCGGGGCTTTGCCATGTTGTCCTCTGTGTTGGTTTATTCTTTCACTCGAGTGAGATACGCTCCTGAACGAGTGTCAATCTGGATCAAGTCGCCCTCGACTACAAAGGGCGGTACCTGAAGCTGATAGCCGGTTTCCACTGTGATCGGCTTGGTATCGGTGCCTGCGGTGTCGCCTTTAGCCCAAGGATCAGCCTGCGTTACCTTCAGGTTGACGAAGTTGGGTATGGACACGTCAATGGGCCGACTACCACCAAAAAAGAGCACCTGCACTTCCATGCCTTCTTTGAGAAAATGAACGTTATCACCTAACTGCTCGCGGGTCAAAAATATTTGCTCAAAGGAGGCGGTGTCCATAAAGTGGAACTCCTCGCCTTGGGCATAGAGAAACTGCATGTTCCGCTCGTCCAAGTCCGGCTTCTCAAACTTATCGTTGGAGCGGTAGGTGTTGACTAACTGGTTGCCAGAGATCATACTTCGCATCTTGGTGCGGTAGAGAGCTTGGCCTTTACCTGGCTTGGAAAACTCAAAATCGGTCACAATATACGGCTCGCCGTCAACCTGAACTTTCAGTCCTTTGCGGAGGTCTGCTGCTGTGTACATTGGTGTATCCTCTGTGAAAAGTGTTGGTTAAATGATAAGGTGCTGCGAGTAGTACATATAAGGCCGCATGTTACGAGATGCCCCTGTTTTTTGCAACCTTTCCCTGTCTTTTCTTGTCAAGCACGGGAAACTCTTTTAAAGTGCTGAGTATCAGCAGTCATCCGGGGAAATCAGCCCGCATATTTTTTACCTGAACATCCAACCGCGTGTACCTCATGATCAAGGCAGGCATTCTTTCCGATACTCACCTGACCCGCGTCAGCGTGGATTTCCTTGATGCTGTCCGTCGCTGCTTTGCCGACTGCCACGTCATCATTCATGCAGGCGATGTCGTTGATGTTTTTACGCTGGATGTCTTCCGCGATAAGGCTGTGTACGCCGTGCATGGTAACTGCTGCAACCTGTCCACTCAGGCTGCCCTGCCCCAGCAGCTAGAGTTTGAGCTGGGTGGTTTTGCTTTCGGCCTGACCCACGGCAACCAGTTCGGCAGGCAGGGCAAAGAGATAGAATCCGGGCTACTCGCCCATTTTCCCCAAGCCGCCTGCCTGATCTACGGCCACACGCACAAAGCGGTCTGTCATTGGACAGAGGGCAAATTGATCATCAACCCAGGCTCTTTTCAAATGAACTGTAGATACGGAAATCTTTGCACGTATGCCACGCTGGAAATCGGCGAGGAACTGCGGGGAGCGATTCATGAATTCTCGGCAAGGTAATTTGTGTATCTCAAGCATTTTCCGCTATTTTCCGTAGCTTTTCCCGAATTAACTCAGTTAGCTCCTTTTCAGCCAGTTCTTGGGCAGGAGCAGCCTCTTTCTGCAATGCTCTGAAAAAACGGTCGCAAATTTTTCGTTCTTCAGTTGTCCAGTTGGAGGCATAGCCCTGCTTCTCGCCCTCATCGACCAGCAATGCGGCGGTGCTGTCGCGGCGGCCATGCGCCCGACTGATGATCTGGCGGCAATAAAGCAGGGCGCGGTCGAGCAGGATGTAGAGGAGCTGGATGTTCGTCACCGGCCCGACTTGAAGCTGCTGCTTGTCTAATTTCATGCCCAAAAGCCTGCTTCCGGAAAGCAGCTCTTTGCCCTTGAGAGCCGCGCCCGCTGCGCCGATTACCCCACCGATGGCCGCAAACACACCAAAGGAAATTCCTGCGGTCATAACATCCAGCCCCACGCCCACTGCTGCCCCGCTCATCGCTGCCGCCCAGATCAAATCCTCATCACGCAGACCAAGAAACTGCCACGTTTTGGCGGCAAACAAATCTTCCTGTAAAATCGACTGCTCCGGCAGTTGCACATTGAAAAGGTTGTGCTTGAACAGCCTGCGGATTTGCTGGTGCGCCGTGCGTTCTAATTTGCTGACAAACTCTGTGTATTCGCGATGCAACTGCGCTTTGAGCTGCGTTTCATCTTTGCCGGGTGGACAGGCCGCGCTGGCCCGGTAGCGTAGGCTCTCGGCGAGCATGGCGGTGACTAGGGCCGCGCTCTGGCGGCGGCGGTTTTCCCAGTCCGCACTGAACGCCTGAATGACAGTTTCAATCACTCCTTCCAAATCCTGATCAATGGCCTTGAGGCTGTTGAGCAGAGCGATGCGCTGACTGTAGGTGGCTCGGTTGGAATTGAACAAGCGGATTGAATTGAAATGCTTTCTAAATTCATTTTGCCAATCAGCAAGAAAGCTGCTGTTCTCATCCTTGCAGTTGATGATCGCCATGCGCGACCTGCCGGTGAGACGCAGAATTTCCATTTCGGCTCGGTCCATATTGCGGAGCGGGCGAGAACCATCGACAACAAAAATAATCCCTGCGCCAGCGGCTAACGGCGCAAGCAAAGCGCAGTCGTCGTGCATGGCTGGGTCTTTGCTGTGGATGCGGATGAATTCAGCCAGCATTTTGCGGTCATTGCCTTGATACGCCCGCATCCACGCCAGAGTTTTGCGAGGATTCTGAAAGCCCGGCGTGTCGATGAAACGAATGACCTCGCGTCCGTCAATCAGCACTGGAAAAATGCGGCATTCGGTGGTTTCACCCGGCACCGGACTGACCCGCACCGAGTCATCCTCGCTTAGGGTTGAAACCACCGAAGATTTGCCTTCGTTAGGATGGCCGACAATGGCGAATTCGGGTACAGGAACGTTATTCGGCATCATTTGTGACCAGTTCGATGACGTGCAAGCCGGAATCGCCAAGCGCCGCCGTTTTTTGCCGCCAGATGCGCAGGTGCTCTGGCTGCGCTGGGGTGAGCAAACTGTCCGCCGCCGGCCTGCCGATCAAGGCGATACTGATCATCGCCTGCGGGCCAATGGTGCGGCGCAGCAGACTAAGCCAAGTCAGCAGCTCCTGCACTGGTGGCTGCCACGCCTCGTGGAGAATCACCACGTCAGCGCAGCCCTGCGCCATCATTGCTGTTTTAAGCGTGACTAATTCCTCTTCTTCGCTGCGGTCGAGCGTCCAGAACGGCACAATCTGCCGAAGCTGCTGCCCGACTCGGCAACGGAGCTGTTCCGCCACAGCGGCGAAGGGCAGAACGGTCGCCAGCTCGTCAGGAATCAGGGCGATGACCGGCGGCAGTTTGCGGTCAGCAGAGACGAGCTGTTCATCATTCGGCGGCTTGACTGTAGTCGATTTTTTTTCTTCAGATAAAGATCGCCGCTCCTCAGTCCGGGCGGCGGTGGAAACTAACGGGGTGCGCATTCGGTGAAAAATCTGACGGAAGCGGCCTTGCTGCATATCGAATTGCGCTAATTCCTTGCGCTGGCGGAGAATTCCGGCAGAAAACAGAGCCAGCCGGGGCAGCAGGCCGTAACTCAGAACCGAGAGGCAGAGGAAGGGCCACCAAGAGGTAAGATTCTGATTTGCCAAATGATAAATGCCGTCCTTGAGAATCAGCCGCGAGCCTTCGATTTGCGCCAAAGAAGGAATGCAATTCGGCAGCCAAGACCAAGGGAGGCTGATTGCGG
This sequence comes from Candidatus Electronema nielsenii, assembly GCA_026122915.1. Classification (GTDB taxonomy): domain Bacteria; phylum Desulfobacterota; class Desulfobulbia; order Desulfobulbales; family Desulfobulbaceae; genus Electronema; species Electronema nielsenii. The sequence goes on from JAGIXO010000008.1 coordinate 20,842, forward strand.
CGACCAAGGCATGAACAGCGGCGGCATCAATCTGGAGCGTGGTTTGCCAGCCAAAAGCCAGATCAGAGCCGATTACTTTGAGGAGAGTTGCGGATAGCACACCGAGGTTGAAGCTAATGCCGAAGAGTTGGGCAAGGAGAAAAAAGGGTCGAAGAAAAAGCAGGCCGTGCCGTTGCCGTAGGCTTTTGAAACTATTCGCGTGGGCTGCCCAGTTCATCCGGGTTTCCGCAGAAATACGCGAGGTAGCCCGCCGCCCAGCGGTTGTGCATCTTTCCAGCAGCCAGAAAAAAAGCCGTCCGGTCAGCCGATAGAGCAGAGAAGATTCGAGAATGCTGATTCCTCTCAAATTATTACAAAAGATGGAGGCTGTCAGCAGCAGAATCAGGGATAGCTGGAGCAGAACAAAAATAGCAAAATACGCCGCCACATTAACCGGCTGGGCACCAGAATAAGCAAGTAAGGAAAAGGCCAAGCCCGCTCCGCTGCTCAGTCCGGCCAGTGCCGCTGCGGCGGAGAAGAGAACAAACAACTCCTGCCAGAGCGCACCGGGCAAGGCCGTAGTTTCCGCCGCTCTCCGGCTGGCTAACCAGCTGCGGAGCAGTACGTCCGGTTGCTCGCTGACCGCCGCAGGCAGAGTAAGACAGATTGCCCGGTCGCGGGTGGCCAACCGTTCCATATCTTCGCCCTCGTCCTGATGCAGGAAAAATTCAAGATCAAGCAGTTCAGCGGTGTTCCAGCGTTGTGCGGACATTTTTTGCAGGTGTTCGGGAAGGGACGGCAAACAAGCCAATGCCGCTATCATAACGATGAAAGCAGCAGCGGTCAATTGTGGTCAAATAAGAAAGGCGGAAAACCCAGTCAACTGACTGAACTTTCCGCCTTGTTCAGGCCGCAGGAGAGTCACGCCTCCCCCTCAGCTGCTTAGAAGCGGCAGCGCAGCCCAGCTCCGAAACGTCCGTACTCGCCGAGGGTGTCGAACTCGTCAACGGCAGAGCGAGCCTCGAAGAACAGCGAGGCGTTGAAGGCTTCCGGTTGGCCGTAGATACGGGCACCAATGTTGGCAATCACATCCACGTCAGTGTCTTCTGCCTCAAGGTTGTCGTCGCCAGAAGTAATCCAGCCACCTAAACCAACTCCAACAAAAGCCTGTGACCACTGGTTGCCGAACATGAAGCGGAACCAGTCATACTGAAGGAGAAAATCTACCAGTATTGCATCGTCGCCATCATTGCCGGACAGATGCGGCGCACCACCGACCATCGCTAAAAAGGACAGTCGATTGCTCAAAGAATGCTCAACACCTGCCCGCAGCATGAGGTAATCTGCTGGGTCAGACTGATGCAGATAACCAACATCAGCGACAAAGCGGAAGCCGTAGCAAGATAGACAACCGACCTGACCTGTTCCGACTACGCCACCTCCAGTGGTGATGACTTCTTTCAGGGCCAAATTGCCACAGGCTAACGGCACAGAAAAGACGTACTGCGCGCCGTTGCTGTAGATGGAAAACTCATACGCAGCCAAGGACTGTCCGCCCCAGACCATATCGTTGACGACCCGTACTGAGCCGTAACCGCCTTCTTTGGACAGCATCCAGACAAAATTCTGGCCTGACAGGTAATCAACCCTGCTCACTGGAGCTTGGGGATACTGCTCCATTAGTGGCTGATACAGCTCAGGATAGCCTGCTTGATACAGGCCGTCTCTGATGTCTTCTTGGGTAGCCTGCATCATGTATCTGAGATCAGATACCGAAGTCAGTGGCGGCTGATAAAACGGGTTACGACGCACGTTGGTCACAGTGACCGCTTGAGCAGCACAAACCGATAGAGCCAGCAAAACCGCAGCTTGGAACAACACCTTGAGTTTCATTGTGTTCATCCTCCTTCCTTCTTTTGTTGATATCGCCTCAGCGCAGAACTCTTTCGCTGGGCAATGTCTGACCTGAAAAAGATGCTGCGGTGAGAAATTTAAAAATTTGTATTTCATAGTTATATAGACTCTACCCTGATTCCGCAAGCTAAAAGCGCAGGCTGAATAGAAAAAGCCTATAAACAAAAGATAACGCAGTATCAGACCGACTAAAAATCTGTTCGACCAGCTTGATCTGTAAGTTTTGAATCATCAAACAGCAAGGTATTCTGACCATCTTTTTCGGTCAATGCTAAAATATACGGGGCAAAATCATGCACGACCACTACCTGTATCGCACAGCCGTGCGTGCCGCATTCAAATCGCCAAGTATGATCTCCAGCAGCAGATATTCGCTGTGCCTCAATCCCGGAGAAAATCCCCGGTTGATCTGCAAACATGCTCTTTTTTACTGCTTCCTTGGCCGCCCAGAGCATGGTCAACGCTGTTTCCTCACTGCCGAGATCAGATTGATTCTTCAGCAGCTTCAGTTCAGTCTCTGAAGCAAAATAATTAATCAACGAAGGCAGTTTGTCGGATATTTTTTGCAAATCAATGCCACAGCTTTCTCTCGGCACAGCCAATGCGGCAGCGTATTTACCGCTGTGAGTGATGGAAAGTGATAGATTGCGATTGCTCTTCATTAAGCCGCTCACCACGGGCCTACCTTGTTCATCCGGGAGAAGAGTCAATCGCCGGAACTCCTCTGCTTCGTACATATCCAGCAAGGCCATCTTAGCCGCAATCCTACCGCATAGCCATTCCCGCCGCCGTTTGGGGTGGTGGAAACGCTGGAAATATATCCTTTCTGCTTCAGAAAGCATTAATACTACGTCGTCCTCACGCAGCTGGTCGAGATCAACTAAAGCAACGCGCTCTTGTTTTTTTACCCGTAGGCGGCCCCAAGCGCAGGCGGTTGGAAAAAAGGATTCAATCGGCGGTGCGGCCTTTTCCGGGCAAGTATTGGTTGTGATCTTCATGACAAGGGGTATAATCGAAGCCAGAATACAGCTTTCTTGCAAATTTTTTCTGAGGTGAGCGGCATGACGCTGAACTTGAACGACATAAGCACTTTTGATTACATCATCGCAGGTATCCTTACCCTCTTCTTGTTGCGCGGCCTTTGCATCGGCTTTGTTCGCCAATTAGCTGCCACCGCTGCCTTGGTGGGCAGTTATTGGCTGGCAGGGGAATATGTAGGCCAAGTCATGCCTTATGTAGAGGGATTTATCGACCGGCCCGGCGCGGTCTTTTTGGTCAGCTTTGGCAGCCTATTTCTTCTTTCCGCTTTGGTTTTCACCCTCATTGGCAGTCTGCTGCACAAGGTGCTGGAAGTCAGCTTGCTCGGTTGGGCAAATCGAGTTGCTGGTGGTTTGCTGGGCGTGGCACGAGGCGGATTGGTCACGGTATTGCTGTTCATGCTGCTTGCTGCCGTATTACCTGCCGCGCATCCGCTGTTTGAAGGTTCGCTCACCGTGCCTTATTTGGGCCAAGGAGCGGAAATTATCCGCCAATTCATCCGTAATGTCAGTGTTCGCGATGACCTCAAGCCAAGGCCACCAGAAAAAATCAAAGATGAGCAAGAGCAAAAGAAGCCCGGCAAAGAACAGCTGCCCGTTGATGGCGAAAAAGTGAAGCCGGTAACAATCCCTGATGAGACCGAACCGCAGTCCATGCCGGTACAGCAAGAAGAAATCAACGACGAACGCAGCGAAGAGACTGGCACTGCACCGCGTTAGTCATCAAGCAAGGCAGCGGCGATATCGGCCTGCGTCAGCAACCACTCGCCGTTTTCCTTCTTGAGTGCCAATTTAACCGGTGCTGTAATTTCTGCCGGAGCTTGTTGATTAACCTGCTTCCGTAGCAAAACTTTGCTCTGTACCGATGCCTCGCCTTTGCCGGGAAAATCGATATCCATCTCTTCAAAGGTGACAGCTATCATCTCGTAGCGGTCGCGGTAGTGCATCAAATACATGATCGCCAAGTCTTTTTCTACAGATTCAGTGCGGTTACGTTCAGGAATAACCAAGGTGCAGTTATCCGCTAGCACCGCCTTTACGTCCCGCATTTTAAGAGCAGTTTCCATAGTGCTTTCTTGTCGATTCTCTTTGCCCACATCCCAAGACAGGCCGATGAGCTGGCGTTTGATCACCTGCGTGTCAGAAAAATACCAGAAAAGCCAGCTGACCAGAACAAGGGCCAACGCTGCGCCGATAACCGGATATTTATGCTGCACAAGCGTTTCTTTGGATAACACCATGAGTTTGTCTCCCAAGACAGATTTAATCTTACTGAACACTGTACCTGTTCAGTCCGGCAGCTGCAACGGCTGAGGCAAAAATTTAGAGGAGCAAAAAGAGATGGAACTGCGCACCTTCCCTGACCGGCAGACCTTAGTCAATGAGCTGGCGGAGCATATTGCTGCTGCCTTGAACACGGATATAGCCGAGCGTGGCCGAGCCAGTTTGGTCGTATCCGGCGGATCTACGCCAGTACCCCTGTTTGAGCGGTTGTCTACGAGAGAACTTCCTTGGCAGAAGGTGGTGATCACCTTGGCCGATGAACGCTGGGTTGAGCCAACTTCTTCGGATTCCAACGAAGCCTTAGTCCGACGGCATCTGTTGCAACATAGGGCTATTGATGCTATCTTTGTCGGTTTGAAAAATGCGGCGGCAACAGCGGAGGAAGGCGAGGCAAAGTGCGAAGACCGCTTGAATGACATACCCCAGCCCTTTACGGTAGTCATTCTTGGCATGGGCAATGACGGCCACACCGCGTCGCTTTTTCCTTGCGCGGTCGCTCAATTCCATGCTACGGACATGCACTGCGGTAAACTTTGCACGGAAGTCAGCCCACAGACCGCGCCCCACGAGCGAATGAGCCTAACTCTTCCTGCAATACTTTCAGCGAAAGAAATTCTTCTGCACATCACCGGCCCAGACAAGAAGGCTGTATTAGAAAAAGCGTTAGCCGATGGCCCAGCTGAGACAATGCCGATTCGCTTTATCCTCCGCCAGCAGGCTGTACCGGTGCTTGTGTATTGGGCAGCGTGAAGAATCTTTCTGTAAAAACATTAACGTTGGAATCACCATTGAACACCTTCACCAATCAAAAAGCCATCATCACCGGCGCGACCAAAGGCATAGGCAAAGCAGTTGCCGAAGCTCTTTTGGCCCAAGGCGCAACCGTGCTTGGCCTCTACAGCGGCGATGAGGCCGCAGCTTCGGCCTTTGCCGCCGCGCATTCCGAAGCGGGCGAGCGTTTGCGACTACATAAAGTGGATGTCAGTGATTGCAAGGCCGTGGAAGCCTTCTGCCGCGAGACCGAGGCGCAATTCGACACCATAGATATCCTCGTCAACAACGCAGGCATCCGCCGCGACGCAGTGCTGGCCATGATGCGGCAGGAGGACTGGCAGCGCGTCTTGGATGTCAACCTCACCGGCGGCTACAACATGTGCCGCTTCGCCCTGCCGCTGATGCTGAAGCAGAAATACGGGCGGATCATCTTCATCACCTCGCCGATTGGCCATCTCGGTTTTGCCGGGCAGGCCAATTACGCCGCTTCCAAGGCCGGGCAGGTCGCGCTGATGAAATCGCTCTCGAAAGAAGTGGCGAAGCGGAAGATCACGGTCAACTGTGTCTCGCCCGGCTTTATCAGCACGGATTTCATTGACGACCTTTCCGAGGAGCAGGTGAAGGAATACAAGAAACTGGTGCCAGCGGCCCGTTTTGGCACGCCGGAAGAAGTAGCGGACGCGGTGCTTTTCTTGGCCGGGAAAAACGCCGCCTACATCAACGGCTCGGTTTTGGAAATAACCGGAGGACTGTAATTGGACAGGGACTTTATCACGGCGCGGATTCCGCATCGCCCGCCCTTTCTTTGGCTTGACCGAGTGCTGGAGCTGACCGAGAGCGCAATCCGGGCGGAAACAACGGTGTCTGCTGAGTTGGATGTCTTCAAAGGCCATTATCCCGACTATCCGATCATGCCCGGTGTGCTGCTCTGCGAGGCAGTCTTTCAGGCCGGTGCCTTGCTGATCGCAGAAACGCTGCGCGGCAAGCAGGATTTGCATGGTGTGCCCGTGTTAACCCGGATTCTTGGCGCGAAGTTCAAGCGGGAAGTGCGGCCCGGCGATCTGATTGAAATCACGGCGGCCTTGAAAGAGCAGGTCGGCCCGGCGTGGTTTCTCAAAGGCAGTGTGCAGGTCGACGGCAAGACGGCGGTGCAGGTGGAATTCGCCTGCGCCTTGAAAGGAGGAGCTGCGTGATGGATTTTCTCAAGCTGGCAGGTAAAAAGGTCGTCGTCTTTGGCTTGGCGAACAAGAAATCAGTGGCCTGCGCGGTTGGCAAAGCACTGCTTGAAGCCGAGGCAGAAGTGATTCATGTGGTGCGCAGCGAGGAACGTGCCGCAACGTGCCGCAAGCTCTTTCCGGCCAGCCCGGTTTTCTGCTGCGACGTGGAGGACGAGGCGAACATCATCCGGGTGCGGGACGAAATCGCCGCCCAAGTCGGCGGGCCGATTGCGGGCATCGTTCATTCCATTGCCTTTGCCAATTACTCCGAGGGAATGCAGCCCTTTCACGCTACGGTGAAGCGCGACTTCCTGCAAGCGATGGACATCTCCTGCTTTGCCTTCATCGCCATTGCCAATCACTTCAAAGAGCTGCTCGATCCCGACGGCGCGATGGTGACGATCTCCATTTCCACCACCCGCATGGCCTCAGAGAACTACGGCTACATGGCCCCGGTCAAGGCGGCCTTGGATTCCTCGCTCTGCTTTCTCGCCAAATCCTTCTCAGCCTTCTCGCGGGTGCGCTTCAACGCGGTCGGGGCCAGCCTGCTCAAAACCTCGGCCTCAGCAGGCATACCCGGCTACATTGACTCCTACATCTTTGCCGAGCAGATCATTCCCCGCAAGCAAGCTCTGCGCACCGAGGAGGTGGCCGATGCCGCCGCCTTCCTGCTTTCGCCGCGCTCTTCCGGCATCAACGGCCAAACCATCGTGGTTGACGCAGGCATGAGCTTCAATTATTTCGACAAGGATCTTATCAGCAAGGCGGTGCGCTGATGGCAATCAAGCAGCTCAATCCCTTTACTCGCGCCGTTCTAATGGCAAAACATGCTTGGGCTGTGTTTCGGGCCAAGGAAACCCCGCGTTATGTCAAGCTGATCTTGGGGCTTGGCCTGTTCTACATTGTCTCGCCGTGGGATATCATCCCAGAATGGCTGCCGGTCATCGGTGTGCTGGATGATTTAACCTTGGCTGCGCTGCTGATCTCGTGGGCAAGTGGGTTTAAGGTGGATGGGGAAGGAAATTCTAAGGATAAATAGTTGCGGCGCAATATTCTTATCATGCTAATAAGGCTGAATTGCAATGCAAGGCACCATATCGAAAACAGAAAATGACCGTCTCGCAAA
>JAGIXO010000080.1 GCA_026122915.1 Candidatus Electronema nielsenii
TAGTCAACAGGAATATGTCGTTCGTCGTCAGTCCACAACATTGTGACAAGATTAATGCCTGAAACAACTCGTTTGTGCTTGCCAGACCAATGACGGTTCACCAGTTCAATCTTGCGGCTGTAGAATTTGTCCAACGTGCTGTCATCGATGATCAAGCATCCTTTGTTGATGAGCTTGCGCTTTCGACCACAGCAGCCGTTCAGTCGTCGGGATAAGCCGGTGAAGCTGGCGCGTATAGGCATCATGCGCAGGCCCCTTCTCTTGCTAAGGACTGACCCGCTCCGCTTCCGCGCTGCTGTAAACTCGCTGGATGCCGATTAAAAAATCAATATAATCGTAATCACTTACTTTGGATTTATTCATTCTGATAGGTTAACTGATTTTTACCAACTGCGTAACTCCTACCACTATCCAAATTTCTTTTGAACATAAAACATGCCAATGGATGAGAAAAAGAAAAACATCGCCCAAGTTCGGCAGCGCATCGACGACATAGACACCGCAATGCTGACGCTGCTTCAAGAGCGCCTCGACTGCGCCCTGACCATCGGCAGGCTGAAGAAAGAGGCCAATCTGGCGAGCTGGGATCCCCGGCGCGAGCGCGAGGTGTATAAACGCCTGCTGGCGGACAATCAGCAGAAGTTCCCGGAGAATGCCCTGCGCAGTATCTTCCATGAGATTATGACCACCTGCCGCCTGGCGCAGAAGGACGTGGAAGTGGCCTTTCTTGGGCCGGAAGCCACCTTCTCGCATCTTGCGGCGGTGCGGTATTTCGGGCCTGCGGCGCAGTACCGGCCGGTTGCTTCCATTGAAGATGCCTTTCTGGAAGTGGAGAAAGGCCGTGTTCAGTACGGCATCGTTCCAGTGGAGAATTCCATTGAAGGCTCAATCGCTTTGACCTTGGACTCATTCATGAAGTACAAGGTCAGCATCTGCGGCGAGCTGCATCTATCTGTTCGGCAGAATCTGGTGTGCAGCTCAGGCAATCTGAAGGATATCCAGATTGTGGCCTCTCATGCCCAGCCCTTGGCGCAATGCCGGGAATGGCTGCGCAAGAACCTGCTTGGCATTTCCACGCTGGAGGTTTCCTCCACTGCGGCAGCGGCGAAGATGGCGGCGGACAATCCCAACATCGGTGCTATTGCCAGCGAGCTGGCGGTCAAGCACTACGAGGTGCAGATTGCCGTGCCGGGCATCGAGGATCATCAGGGCAACACCACCCGCTTTCTGGTCATCGGCAGCCATGCCCAGCCGCGCAGCGGCAGCGACAAAACTTCGCTCCTGCTGGGCACAGCGGACAAGCCCGGTGCGCTCAACGAGGCTCTGAGCATTCTCTCGGCCAAGAACATCAACCTGACCAAGCTGGAATCAAGGCCGGTCAAGGGCAAGCGGTGGAAGTATCAGTTCTTCTTAGACATGCTCGGTCACAGTGATGATCAGATCATTCAGGAAGCCTGCACCGAGCTGCAACACATCTGCCCTTCGTTCCGGCTGCTTGGCTCGTATCCCAAAGCTGCTGACCCTGAAGCGGAACACATCTGAATGGCTGACCTGCTGTGCATGAACAGCAGGTCGGCCAGCTTACGCTGTCTTCACATCCAGAATGTCAACCAGCCTGCCTGCGTAGCTGTTGCGCACCAAGCTGGACAAGGCGGCACCTGACAGACAGCGAATTCAAGGAAGGGAAATCCGGCTCCCTATAGATGGGAAATTGGGAGCCGGATCAGGGCTGCATGAGGGCAACGTTTACAGAGAGAAGACAAAGCCAAAGGTGACTGCCGACTGATCTTCGAGATTATTATCAGGATCTTCGCCGTTCCAGTACTCCAGTTTCACCCCAAGGCTGTCATTATTCTTTTCTTTAGGGATGAGGTAGTATATTGCTTTTACCTTGAATATGTTGAAGTCATCCTTGCCGTCGTCGAACTTACCGGAAGCGGTCAGCTCTTTTCGGTATGTATTCGATAGAGTAAACGTCAACTTGTTATCTTTCATAACTAGAGGAACAAGAGTCACTCCGGCTTCAACTTTTGCCCGCAGCGTATTGCCATCCGCACCATTGGCAGCATCTTCGTAGACAACGCCTCCTGACAGCTCCGGCTGGATGCGCAAGATATCGGAGATGGGAAGAGAGCTTCCTAATCCAAAAGGACTGTACAGCGGCGTGAACATAAGTGTTGGCATCCATGACTCATCGTCGCTTACTCCATCCCATTTGTACTTAAGTGCGCCATCTGTCCATACGGCAAATGTTGCAGGATCGCCAATAGTGTACGATCCTGCAACCCCAGCCAAAAGCACATCCTGTTCTTGTTTAAGCGCAGTATTCCTGTTGTATTCCATAATAGGCGATACGGCCCAACGCACATCGTCCATCAAGAGGTAAGAGACTCCTATATTCATGGCATAAGAATCTTCTCCATCACTAGGACTGGTAAAGTTAATTGATGCAGCTCCATTGTCTTTCAGAAGATTGCCGTCTGCGGTCTCGCCAACAGTCAGCTTGTCAAACCAAGAAGGGGTGTCGTTTTGGGTATCAGCCTGAGCAAAAGCAGTTGCCAAACAAAGAAGAGCTGCACTCATGGTGCTGATGATTTTGATTGTATTCTTCATATCACTCACCTTATTTTGCTCCTTTAGGTATTTTGCTCAATATGAGGTCGATGACATTCTTGACAGTCTTGCAGGCAACAGCCTCATGCAGGACGACCTTATCGCCTCCAAACTTCTGGGATATCTTTGTATACGACACAGCAAGTGCTCCAATCATCTCTTGAGCAAGCAAAAGATCATCACTGAGGCTTAATTCCTCATTGTCATAAATCTCACCTTCTCTTTCCGGCATATTTGCAACAACGGCGAGCAGATGCACTGCTTTCTTTTTTACATCTTCACGAGTAGTCATAGCATCCTCCTGTTAGTCATATTGTTCTCTTGCATAGAAAGGCGGATAGCCTTATTTTTATTCAATCACCACAACGTGGTTCTTGTCAAGCTGTTTCTCACGCTGAGATCATTTTGTGCCAGCAGAGAACTTGATCAATTTCAGTACAGAAACAAGCAGAAGATGGCAGGAAAAGGCGCAGAGGCAATACAGGGGTTGCCTCTGCGTTCGGAAGGAGGGGGAAGGGATTATTTTGCAGTGAAGCTGCTTTAGTTCAGAGTTGCAAGTCCTATATTAGACCTCTTGCATAAGTGAAACATCTTGATAAACGTCGAACGCTTAAAATCTTCATCGCTGAGGTGCTGCACTGTTTCGTATCTCATCTACCAACTTTATCAAATAGTTCCACTTATGCAAGAGGTCTAATGATCGCTCGCAGTCATCATGACCGGTATTGGCGGGCAGTTGTAGCGGTGAATAACGCTATTGTGCTGATCGATTATACCAACCAGCTGCGAAGTAACGGCTTTGCTGTCCGCGAGGCAGTGGTGCTGGCCGGTGCTACCCGTTTACGGCCTGTGCTGCTGACTGCGATCACTACCATTCTTGGTCTCGTGCCAATGATCACCGGCGTATCCTACGACTTCCGTAACCTCACCATGTCTTGGGTCAGCGAGTCCAGCCAGTTCTGGCAATCAATGGCGGTTGCAGTCAGCTTCGGCCTGCTGGCAGCCACCTTTCTGACCTTAGTTGTGATGCCAACGCTCTATTTTTTTGCTGGAGCAGGGGAAGGAAAATCTGGTACTCGGCAAAAACAGACTCGACAGGAAGAGATGGGGGCTGTATTCTTTGCTGTCCGGGGAGTCAGCGAGTCAGCATAGCTTTTTGGATTGAAATTCCATATTTTCATGGAGAAAAGCCATACAATTGCATGGCAGAAAATAAATTTTCCTACCTCTGATACACACAGGAGAAGATGATGAAACGGATAACATTTGCTTTGCTGGCTGGTTGCTTGATGCTCACTCCACCAGCTTGGGGCAAAAAAACAAAAGAGAAACCTAAACCTGTCGAAGAACAGGCGGTAGCCGTAGCTGCCGAACCTGTGGCCCCCCCTCCTGTCAAGGCCAAGATGCTGGAGCTAACAGAAGCCCAGCGGATCGCCTTGCAGGGCAATCCGGGCATCGGTGCGGCGCAGGCGAGGATTGAGCAAGCCAAGGCCAAGATCAAGCAGGTGATTGCCGCCCAGCAGCCCAGCGTCGATGTAGTGGCCAATTTAGGCGCACAGAGCGATCAAGAGGGTGAGATCAGCGAAAACAGTTCTCTCGGTTTACAGGCTTCTTGGCTGCTGTTCGACGGATATTCTCGCAAATTTCAGCAAGAGCAGGCCGAGTACGGGGAAAAATCCTTCGCCGCTGCTAAACGGAACAGTCAGCGACTCTTGATCGCTGCGGTTGCCGATGCCTTTTTCAATGCCCAATTAGCGAAAACTTCCATCGAAATCGCCGCTGGAGATCGGGAGTTTTATGAGCAACAGCTCAAAGATGCCCAGCACCGCTTTGAGGCCGGCACCGGCTCTTGGGGCGACGTGTTGAACATCAGGGTGCAGGTCAATTCGGCTAAAAACAGCGTCATCAGTGCGCAGCGTCAGCATGAGGCGGCGCGTTACGGTTTATCAGCCCTGCTCGGTGTTGAGGATTCTGCCTTGCCAGAGCTGTCCGAGTTAGATAAAAAATTTAGTCCGCCCGATGAAAGCATGGCCGTTAACACCGAGACCTTGATCAGCGAAGCTCTGAAAAATCGACCGGATGTGAAAAAGCTGACCTTGCAAATCAAGGGAGCGGAGGCTGGAGTTCAGCAGGCCGAGGCGCAGAATTCGCCCAAAGTACAAGTCAAGGGGCAGGCAGGGGCGGTCAGTCAAAAGAACCTTTTCCCGGAAAGCGATGATATCGGCGCGTCCGTGGGTCTGAGCTTGAGCTGGAATCTTTATTCTGGCGGTGCGGTTGAGGCAGCGGCGATGGAAGCACGGCAGGCGAAAAGGGAGGCCGCCTACGGCTACGCTGATTTACGCAATAGCATTACGGCGGAAATAAAACAAGATGCTGCTCTGCTCGCAGCGGCAGCCAAGTTAGTGCGGCTTCAGCAGGAAAGCGTCGATTTAGTCAAAGAAAACCGAAAACTGGCTCAGAGTGAATACGAGGCAGGAGCATCCTCACTTGTTCGGCTCAACGAGGCCCAGCGTGACTTGACGATCACATACGGGCGGCTGGCGCAGGCAGTTGTTGCATACCATCAAGCCCGGCATCAACTGCTCGCCGCCGCAGGAAAAAATCTGGAGCCGTTCACCGATCTCTTGGAAGTACAAGTGAAGACCCCCAAAGTGGAATAGGGCAAGGGCAAAGTGGGCAGTTTTTACTGCCCACTCGTGACAATATCACATCCTTTCCGGCGCGCTCACGCCAACCAGCCCCAGCCCATTCGCCAGCACAGTCTTAATTCCCCGGCAAAGACAGAACCGCGCTGCTGTCAGCTGCGCATCCTCGGTCATCACCTTGTGCTTATTGTAGAAAGAGTGGAACTGCCCAGCCAGCTCCATCAGGAAGAAGATGATTCGGTGCGGGGAAAGATCATTGGCCGCATCTGCGATCAAGCTGGGATAGGCGGCTAATGTCTTGAGGAGCTGATATTCTTCCAGCTCGCGCAGGCAGTCCAAATTCACATCAGCCAGCTCAGGCACAAGCACGCCGCGTTCTGCTGCCAGTCGTTCAATGGAACAGAGCCGAGCATGGCCGTACTGCACGTAATAAACCGGGTTTTCCTGGCTCTGCGCCTTGGCCAGCTCCAGATCAAATTCTAGCTGCGCGTCAGCTTTGCGCATCAGGAAGAAGAAGCGGAGCGCGTCGGTGCCCACCTCGTCCACCAGCTCGTCCACGGTGATGAAGGAAGCCTTGCGCGTGGACATCTTCACCTGCTTGCCGCCGCGCATCAGGGTGACAAACTGGTGCATGATCACCTGCACCTTGTTTTTGTCGTAGCCAAGGGCCTCGACTCCGGCCAGCACGTCCGGCACGGTGGCGATGTGATCTGAGCCAAAGACATTGATCATCCGCTCAAAGCCGCGCCGGAACTTCTCGCGGTGATAGGCGATGTCTGGCAGGCGGTAGGTCGGCTCGCCGGTGTTCTTGATGATCACGCGGTCCTGCGCTTGGCCGAACTCGGTGGTCTTGAACCACGTCGCGCCTTCCTGCTCATAGACCAACCCCTTGGCCCGCAGCTCGGCCACCACGTCCTCGATCAGCCCGTTTTCGTAGAGGCTGTGCTCGTTGTAGTAGGAGTCGAAGCTGATGCCGATGCGCTTCAGGGTCGCGTCAATGTCAGCAAAAATCGCCTCCTGCGCCCGCTTGCGGAAGACATCCAAATCCGCGTCCTTGAAGCCCTCGCCCGCCTCGTCAATCATGCCTTGGGCGATGTCGTACATGTAGCCGCCCTGATAGCCGTCTTCTGGGAACTCGTTCGGCAGGCCGAGCTTTTCCAAGTAGCGGGCCTTGAGCGACGCGCCGAGGACGCGCATCTGCCGCCCGGCATCGTTGAAGTAATACTCGCGGGTGACATCGTAGCCGACCGCGACGAGCAGGCTGGCCACCGAGTCGCCGAGCACCGCATTGCGGCCATGCCCGACAGTCAGCGGGCCGGTCGGATTGGCGCTGACAAACTCGACCATCGCCTTGATGCCCTTGCCAATATTGCAGAGGCCGAACCGCTCCTGCTGCTCGGCAATCGGCGCGAGTACGGAACTCCAGACTGCTGGGTTGAGGAAGAGGTTGACAAAGCCCGGCCCGGCGATTTCCACCTTGTCTACAAGGGCGGCATCCTGCCGAAGCAGCGCGGCCAGCTGCTCGGCGACCTCGCGGGGCTTGCGACGCTCCTTGCCCGCCACAATCATGGCGAAGTTGGTGGCGAAATCGCCTTGGCCCTCGTGCTTGGGCGTTTCCAGATTGTACAGGCCAGCGGCGGCGGCAGACCAGAGGTTCTGCTCCACGCCCTGCTGGAAGCATTGGTCAAGAAGGTTTTTCAGTCGTGATCGGATCATGGTTTGCCCTTTCTTCTTATTCAAATTCCGTGCGCGGAAGGCCGGATTGACGAATTATTGACAGCAGCGTTCCTGCTTTTATCTCATGGTGATCAGGGACAGGAACTGTGATTGTGCTGCTGTCAGCCTGCTTCTGCATGACGACATGGCTGCCTTTTCTTCGCACCTCGGCGAATCCATGCCGCTGCAAAATTCGGCAGATTTCTCTGCCGGAAAAGACATTGAGCTTACCCAACGGCAACCTCCACATGGGTCACATACACTTCATTATGCAGCCGCGAGCTGATCTCTTCCGGCGAGGCCATTTCAAAAAATAATTCCAAGGCTTCTTTCAGATTTGCCCTTGCCTCTCCTACGGTGTCGCCTTGGCTTGCCACATCCACTTCCGGGCAGAGAGCGACATAGCCGTCGCCTTCCCGTTCGATAATCGCAGTCAGTTGTCTGAACATTTTTCACCTTGAGCGTCTTGTTTCCGCATCTGTTTCTCGGCAGTTGATCGTGCCGAATATCTACCCGCCGCCCGGTGAAAGCGCAAGGTTTTTCCGCCGCTTGCCAGCCGCGAAGTTCTCCGTGACAGCGCATCAGTTTGATCACGCTGGATTCCGGGGCGATGCGCTTCCTATGTAAGTTTATATTTTGATGAAATATCAATGAGTTTTGTCGATTCGGCAGGATTTCTTGTTCGGCGGAAAAAGAGTTCGGAGACGCAGCAGAGGAGCTGCGTTTATCCGCAAAGGAGTGCGGTTTGACGGGAACCTATAGTGTTTAAGTTTTAAATCAGTTGTGTTATAATTTAC
>JAGIXO010000081.1 GCA_026122915.1 Candidatus Electronema nielsenii
GATCAGCACCTTTTTGAACAGCCCTTCGCCGACCGAGCGGCTGCGCACCTCCTTGTCGTCCTGAAGGAGCATGTGCACCTCCCGCCGCTCCGAAGGATTGAGGGCAGGAATGGCCTGAGTCATGCCGTCCTCGCGCACTTTGGCGGCCAGCTCCAGCACCCGTTTTTTCAGCTCCTCAATCCGCCGCTCGCGGTAATCGCCGACTTCCAGCATGAGCTTGGTGCGGTCAGGCAGCAGACGGGAGGTCATTTTCCGCAGCAAATACTGGAGGCTGTCCAAGGTGCGGCCTTCCTGCCCGGTCAGCGTCTCCTGATGCTCGCCGCTGATCTTGCAAACCACGGTTTGATGTTCTAACTCCACAGTTATAGTAGAGCTGCAACCCATCAGCTCCAGCATCTTGGCCACATCCTGATGCACTGCTTCTAATGCCTCTGGCGCGGGTGGCACATACGGCCCAAGTTCTTCCGCTATGGGAGCAGGAGTCGCTGCTTTGGGTTCAGGCACAACCGCTACTTCCTGCGGTTTTACCGGCTTTTTTTGTTCTCTGACTGGCCGTTCCTTTTTTTTCTGCGGCTCTTTAACTGGAGTTATTGGCTCTGCCGTTGGAAGAGCTACCGAGGCCGCACTGATTGCAGCGGCCCGTGGCTGTGTTTTTCTGTTTGCCCGGATACGCGCTCTTTTCCGGCAAAGACCAAAAATGCCGGGGGAGCCAGTCTCGATTACCTCAATGTTCAGCTCTTCCTGTGAGGCCGTCAACTCCTTGCAGGCATTGGCAATAGCGTCGGCAACAGTGCTGCCGTAGAAATCTTGTTCTTTTGCCATAACGTATGTCCTCAGTTCGGGGTGGCCGCCGTCGCAGTCTGCCGGTTGATCAGCTGCTGCTGGAGAATGGACAGCAAGTTGCTGACAAACCAATACAGCACCAGACCGGAAGCGAAATTGACAAACATGACCGTGAAAATGACTGGCATCATCTGCATCATCTTGGCCTGCTGCGGATCGGCAGTGGTCGGACTCATCTTCTGCTGAAGAAACATGGTGCCGCCCATCAGCAGGGTCAACACCGGAATGCCGTGCAGCCAAGGGATATCGAAGCCGATCATCAGCCGATCTGGCGCAGAGAGGTCATGCATCCAAAGCATAAAGGGCGCATGGCGCAGCTCAATAGCCGCCATCAGCACTTTGTACAAGGCAAAAAAGAAAGGAATCTGGATGAACATCGGCAAGCAACCGCCGATGGGATTGACCTTGTAGGTTTTGTACATGGCCATCATTTCCTGATTCATCTTCACCGGATCATCCTTGTACTTTTCCCGGAGTTTTGCAACCTTGGGCTGAATCTTCTGCATGTTCTTCATCGACTTCATGCCCTTGTGGGTGATCGGCCAGAAGGCTCCTTTGACCACACAGGTCAGCAGAATGATGGCGATACCGTAATTGCCGAAGATATCATGGAAAAAGTTGAGCAGCCAGAGCATAGGTTTAGCCAGAACGCCAAACCAGCCAAGATTGATCGCTTCTTCCAAGTCATAGCCTGCCTGCTTGAGATAGACCATTTTCTTCGGACCAAAATAACCATCATGCCCAAAAACCTTGGCTTCGCCCGGAGCCAACTCTATAGTTCCATTGGTCAAAACGGTGCGGATTTTTTTCTCGTCGATTGCCATGACAGTGATCGCGCTGCCACTGTTTTTCTTCGGCAGTAGGGAGAGCATGAAATAGCTGTCCATGTGCGCCGCCCAGCTCACCTCGCCTTGGAATGAGAGCGGGCCTTTACTCAGCTCTTTTGCAGAAATTTCGTGAAGCTGGCGATTCACGTACACTGCCGGGCCACTGAACAGCGAGCTGGCCGCACCGCCAGAATGTAAGGGGCCGTTGCTCATGGATAGGGTCGGATGCACCTGCGCTGGGGCCGTCCCTTTGTTTGTCACCGTGCAGCTGCTGTCGATCAGATAGCTGTCAGCATGAAAAATGAGTTTGCGCTCGATGTGGAGACCGTTGGCAAGTTCGGCGTGTAAAAGCAGGCTCGCATCGCCCTGATTCAGGTTGATTGCTGTTTCTTTTGCCTTAAACAAAGGCAACTCTGCCGTCACGCCACCGTCCACGGTGAAGGTCATGGGCCATTCCGCCGGATTACTGCTCACCGTGATCAGCTCTACTGGCGGTGAATTTTTGTCCCGCGCTTGCCGATATTTTTTCAGGATGAAGCTCTTGAGACCGCCACCCTGTTCAAAGAAAATCGCTTTATAGAGCGGAGTTTCAACCGTGATGTCGCGGGCCGTGGAATCAAGGGCCACAGTCGGGACAACAGCGGCAGGAGTAGGCGTTGCAGTTGTGGCTGTGGTTTCAGACTGGGCAGATGACTGCGGCACAGCAGTCACGTGCTGATTGCTTTCCGTAGGCACAACCGGCTGTACTGGCACAAAAAGATACTGATAGCCGACGAGAATAAGGAAGGAAAGAAGAATGGCCAAAAAGGCCCTTTGCATGTCCATTGCTGTTGTGTTTCAAGTGAAAGAATCCAGGAAATGATGGCCCGGCAGAGGAATTATTCAACAGGATCATAGCCGCCTTTGGCAAAGGGATGACAGCGCAGGATGCGCAGTAAGGCCATCCATACGCCCTGTGCTGCACCGTAGCGGGCCACTGCCTGCGCCGCGTATTCAGAACAGGTCGGTACATAGCGGCAACAGGGAGGAAAAAACGGCGAAATGCACCGCTGATATCCCCGCACTAACAAAAGGCAGATAGCGACAGCGAGAGTGCCGCAGCGGTTTTGTTCAGGTCTGCTCATCGTACTGCTCCGGCATTCCGGTCAACTCTGCAACCGCTGCCCGGACAGTGTTCATGCCGTTGAGGGAGAATTCAGGACGTACTGCAAAGACGATGTCGCAGGAGCAAGGAAATATCTGTCGATGCAGACGAAAGGTTTCACGAATGATCCGTTTAATCCGATTTCGGCGCACTGAACCACCCGTCTTTACTTGGACGCTGATACCCAAACGACTAAACGGCAGGTTGCTGCTGAGACAGACTAATGTGAAGCCTTGACCGCGCAGCCGTCTGCCGTTTCGATAGACCAAATTGTATTCTCCGGTTTTCCTGAGCAGGCAGGATTTGGGGAGAGCAAACCGCTTCATGCGGATCAGGCGGAGAGTACCCTCCGTCCCTTAGCCCGTCTTCTTCTGATCACTTCCTGACCAGCGCGGGTTTTCATCCGGGCGCGAAATCCATGAGTGCGGGCGCGCTTGAGGTTACTGGGCTGGAATGTTCTTTTGCTCATGATGTGAATTCCTGATTGTGGGTTTGATCTTGAGGGCCTGAGCCTGTCGCCGTCCGGCTGTTTTAGCAGAAATTCCGCTGCACGGGCAATATTTTCATAGACAGCAGAGGCGGCGGCATGGCAAAATACGGGCAGGCTGAGGCCGATGTGTTGATTGGGAACCCATTATTCTACTCATAGGCAGCCGGGCTGTCAAATTATTTCCCTTCTGAACGGTGAAAGGATGCAGCTCGAACGAATACAGGATTTGGATTGGGGACTGCTCTGGCAGCAAGCCCGGAAAAAACAAAACTGGACCGGCAAAGAAGCTGCTGACTGGGATAAAAAAGCACCTTCTTTTGCTGAACGAGCAGCAAGTTCGGCCTATGCTGAAAAATTTATCGCCTTGCTGTCGCCGCAGCCTGAGTGGACTGTGCTGGACGTGGGCTGTGGCCCTGGCACCTTAGCGTTGCCTTTAGCCGCCCGCTGTCGCGCTGTAACGGCCCTTGATTTTTCTGCCGGGATGCTCGCCATCTTAGAGCGGCAGGCCACAGAGCAAGGTTTGCATAATATTTCAGCCCGGCAGCTGTCTTGGCAGGATGACTGGCAGCAGCACGATGTTGCCAGTCATGATGTGGTGGTGGCATCTCGCTCATTGATTGTACCTGATTTGCATCAGGCTTTAGAAAAATTAGAACATTATGCCCGGCGAATGGTTATTGTTGCGGATAAAGTAGGTCATCACGGCCCTTTTGATCCTGATGCCTTTACCGCCATTGGTCGGACGTTAGAATTTGGTCCAGATTATATCTATACTTTCAATTTGCTGTATCAAATGGGACGATTGCCCAAGGTCGATTACATCCACATGGAAGCGGAACAACTATATTCTTCTTCGGCTGAAGCTTTGGCTGCTTGTTGCTGGATGTTCAACGGTCTGAGCGCGGAGGAGGAGCAAAAGATTGAGCAATATGTTCGCTCTATCGCCAAGATCAAAGCAGACGGCACAGTGATCGTGCGCCGTCGGAATGCACCAATCTGGGCGTACATCAGTTGGCAGCCACGGCGTGATTGCTGAATCAAACTCCCTTTGATGAATAAAAAACCGGCAGTTTTTCTTGATCGCGACGGCACCATCAATGAGCAGATGGGCTATATCAACCACTTGAGCCGCTTTGTTCTTTTACCGGGAGTGCCGCAGGCTATTCGTCGGCTTAACGATCTCAGCATTTCGGCAGTGGTGGTGACAAATCAGTCCGGTTTAGCGCGAGGCTATTTTCCTTCTGCTCTGCTGGATGCAGTTCATGTAGAGATGAAACGTCTGCTGGCTGAAGAAGGAGCGCATTTGGATGGTATTTACGTTTGCCCTCATCATCCAGAGGCCAAAATTGAGCAGTATCGTCAAGCATGCCGCTGTCGCAAACCACAACCGGGCCTGATAGAGCAGGCAGCCATTGATCTGAACCTTGACCTGTCGCGCTCTTTCATAGTCGGTGATCGTTGGTCGGATTTGGAATGCGGAATCCGTGCTGGAGTTCGCCCTGTACTCGTTTTAACTGGTTACGGACGAGGTGAGCTGGAATATATCGGTCCGCAAAAAAAGATTCAGCCAGTCGTGATTGCTCATGATTTGTCGGAAGCTGTGGAGCGAATTATTCAGCTCCTGGAATGTTGACCGTCTCAAGCAGGTCTTTGGGATTTGATGAGCAGACAAATCTTTTTCAGGTAAAAAATATTTGACAGGGCGAATAGCTCGAAGATATCATATACTAACTTATCAGCGGCACATTTACTTTTATCCTTTCAAAGGGGGCCAAAATCAAATGAACATCAGAAATTCAGCTTGTTATCTCATCGGTGGTTTGTATTTTCTTCTTTTTTCCGCAGCCTGTGTTTGCTCTCCTCCAGGTTCCGTGACAGGGAAAGACCCTGTTGTTGCTCCTACACAGCAGATGCAAGAAGCATCAGCACCCGCTGATGAGGAAGTAATTATGGAAGAAGGCACTGTTGGAGTCACTGGCGATGAAACAATTGTTGAGGACGGAACCACTGAGTTTGTCTCAGAAGAAGGTACTGTTGTTGATGAAGGCACCACTGTTGAAGTAGGCAGTGAAGAAGGTACCGTTATCGACGAAGGCACCACTACTACAATTGATAGTGACATGCCTGTTGATGGCTCCCCTGTAAATCCGTAATTATAGGAATACCGCAGCGACACATTATCAGGAAGGCATTGTTTTTAATGTCTTCCTGATACAATTTACTGCTGGGAGTTTCGCTTGACATCTACCATTTTTTTAATTTCAACGACGAAACAATTTCATTAGTAGTCAACCACCTGCTGTTGTAGAGGTGCCATTTATAGGCATTTTAAGAAAAAATAATTGACAGAGCAAACCTGCCCTGTATCATAACGCAACATATATTCATTTTTTAACTCCTAAGGGGGGATGGTTCAATGATTGTCAAAAAAACAGCCGCTCTGGTCAGCAGTCTCTTGCTGCTTTTTTTCTTAGCCGCCTGCGAAAAACCGGGTTCTGATGAAAAACCTGCCGCCGCTACCGCAAATCAAGAGGCACAAAAGCCACCAGTTGAGAATAACCAAAATGCTGCTGAAGCTAAGACTGAAGAAGAAGCAGTAATAGAAGAAGAACCTACTGACACTACTGAAGAGCCACAGGCAGTTGAAGCAGAAGGGACTGAAGAGGAACCTGTTGCAGAAGATGCTGTAGTTGAAGAATCATTGGATGAAATCGCTCCTGAAGAACAGAAAAATGCGGAACAAGGCAATCCTGAAGAGCAGAAGCAAGTGCCGCAGAAATATGAACCTACAGAATCTGTACAAGAAGCTCTTTCTCCTATTACAGAACCTGCACAAGAAACCCTTCCTCCTGTCGAGCAGAAGAATTAATTTTTCTGTCTGTTAAACAATAAACAACAAGAGCTTCCTCGATCAATTGAGGAAGCTCTTGTTGTTTGATTATTCCTGCATCATAACGCGAAAACCGAGCAGGTCTTCCCGGTAGTCAGGCTTGTTTCTGAAACGGAAAGCAGCTCGACAGTTATGCACTCTGCTACCCGCCGATCCGCCCCGTACTACCCGTTCTCCACCACCTGAAGGCCCGCGCGGATTGTTACGTACCCCGCCCGCAGCATAATAATCCTTGTCAAATTTATCGGCACACCACTCCCAGACATTACCGCTCATATCATAAAGCCCAAAGCCGTTAGCCTGCTTGCCGCCGATTTGATGCGTTTTTCTGCCGCCGTTTTCCTCATGCCAAGCCAAAACATCGGGGTTGTCACCGCCGCAGTATTTGCCGGAGCCATCAGCGCGGCAGGCGTATTCCCATTCAGCCTCAGTGGGCAGTCGATAGACTCGTTGGGAGCGTTTGTTCATCTTCTCCACAAAGGCCTTGGCATCGTTCCATGAAACATTCTCTACTGGATACTGGCCCCTACCGCTCTTTTTGAAGCCGGAGGGATTGTTGTGCATAATCTTTTCCCATTGATTCTGCGTGACCTCATATTTGCTCATCCAGAAGCCATTCACACAGACTTCATGCACCGGTCCTTCCCAAGCGAACCGTCCTTTTTCTCCGAACGGTGATCCCATTTTAAAACAACCACCCGGCACGTAAACAAACTCTATGCCCGTGGCTTCGTTGAGTAACATGTCACCTTTTTTTGGTGGCTCTGGCGCAGGAGCAGCAAGTACGGGTTGCGGTTCTTGCGCGGGCAGTGCTTTCATCTTAACGGCAGGTCGTGCTGTTTCTTGATGTACGTTCTCTTGCAACTGCTTGGGTACTATAATAAAATCACCCTGCTCATGGCTGGTTTTGTTGATATATCCGTATCTCGGCAGCTGCCCCGTGCTTCTATAAACTGGCTGAAGCATCCGCTCAAACAGGCTACGACCAGACAGTACCTCTTGGTTGTCCCGCAGCGTGATCAGAAAACTGCGGGCAAACAACGAGTGCCTTGCTCCCTCCTCATACGCTGGTCGTTCGCTGCCAGAAACCAAGGAAGTGAGCGAGGGAGTTTCTAACAGCCGCTGAAGCCGTGCTTCCCGGCTTTCCCGGAGCCTTGAATCATCAGGCAACTGGAGGCTGCCGGAGTAACTGGAATCCGTTATCACCAGAACGTGCTTTGCCCGCACTGTGCTGAGAATATTGGTAATCAGTGCCGTTGGTATCCATTCGCTATCGTTGACTAAATCGGCATCGACTGGCTTCCAATAGCCTGCGCCGCTGTGGCTGATCTGACTATGTCCGGTGTAGTAAATCAGCAGATTGTCGCGATCTCGGTTAGTCATCCGTTTTGGCAGCTGCGAGAGCGTCCACAGCGTTCGATCACGGTCAGCATCAAGGAGCAACTCAACCTTAAAACCGTATTTTTCCTCCAGCATTCTCGCGACCTCTTGTGCATCGGCTCGCGCAGTTTTCAGTTCGTCCATGTGCTGGTAGCTCTGATTGCCGATCACTACGGCGTGGTATTTGCCAAA
>JAGIXO010000082.1 GCA_026122915.1 Candidatus Electronema nielsenii
TGGTGGAAAAATTTCTTGGAAAGGAACATCCGCACGTGGCGGCTGCCCTGAACAATATGGCTGGACTGTATCGTGCGCAGGGCAAGTATGCAGAAGCAGAACCGCTGCTTCATCGCTCTCTTCAAATTCGTGAGGACAAGCTCGGCAAAGACCATGCCGATGTGGCAAGCACCCTGCGCACACTGGCCAATCTCTACCGCGACCAAGGACGATACGCGGAAGCGGAGCCGCTGTTTCAACGCGCCCTGTCCATCATGCAGGCAAAACTCCCTGCCGGGCATTCGCGCATCAGCGGCTGCCAGAAGGACTATGATGAGATGAAACAAAGAATGGTGGGCCAACAATCAGCCCCAGGCAAGCAATGACAAGCTGGCAGGAAGAATTAAAAAACGCTGTCAGTGACGGCGCAGGGTTGGCCCGTGCGCTGGGCT
The DNA here is from genome assembly GCA_026122915.1 of Candidatus Electronema nielsenii. Taxonomy (GTDB): domain Bacteria; phylum Desulfobacterota; class Desulfobulbia; order Desulfobulbales; family Desulfobulbaceae; genus Electronema; species Electronema nielsenii. Next base: position 432 of record JAGIXO010000082.1, read on the forward strand.
ACGATCCGGCAGCGGCAGAGGCGGTCATTGCCCGCTATCCAATGCGAATCACACCGTATTACTTGGAGCTGATTAAAAAGGCAGGTGAGCCGCTGCTCCGGCAGGCAGTGCCTGATCTGCGCGAGCTGGAAGACCCAGTTGGCATGGAAGACCCGCTTGGCGAGGAAAATTTGAGTCCAGTTCCCAATCTGGTGCATAAATACCCAGACCGGGTGCTGCTTTTGGTGAGTGGGCAGTGTGCGATGTATTGCCGTTTCTGCACCCGCAAGCGCAAGGTGGGCGGCGAGGCTCTACGCTTTAGCGAGGAGCATTTCTCCCCCGCGCTGGACTATCTGCGTAACACTCCGTCTGTGCGCGAGGTGCTGATCTCCGGCGGCGATCCGCTGCTGCTTGCTGATGAGCGGCTGGAGGATATTCTGCGGCGACTGCGGGAAATCAAGAGCATCGAGGTTATTCGCATCGGCACCCGCACTCCCTGCACCCTGCCGATGCGCATCACACCGGAGCTGGTGACTATACTGCGCAAGTATCACCCGCTTTACATCAACACCCACTTCAACCACCCGGCAGAATTGACCAAAGAGGCGGAGCAAGCCTGCACACTGCTCGCCGACGCAGGCATTCCGCTCGGCTGCCAAACCGTGCTACTGAAGGGAGTGAATGATTCAGCAGAAGTGTTGGGCAAGCTGTTTTGCGGCCTGCTGCGGCTGCGGGTTAAACCGTATTATCTCATGCAGGCTGACCTGACCAAAGGCACCTGCCATTTTCGTACTCCGATCAGCACTGGCTTAGAGATTATGCGTAGCTTGATCGGCACGGTCTCTGGCATGGCTGTGCCTAAATTTGTGTTAGATGCGCCCAGCGGTAAGGGAAAAATTCCGCTTACTCCAAACTACATCACCGCCATGCAAGAGGGTAGACTGGAGTTTGTCAATTACCAAGGGCTGCCCTGCTCTTATCCCTTGGAATAGAGGATGGTTAGAACGCAGAATTAGAAATTACTCGGAAATTTCTCTTCAACATCAAGCTGCTGATTGATCATTACCACGCTATTTTGCAGTGAACCTTTCCGCACAGCATACTTGTCATTTTCCGCTACGATATATGGCACCTGTCGTTCTTGCTCAAAGGCATCATAACCTTCTCGAAGATTTTCCCAAAAAGATATCCATTGGGATTTTTTGTTCTGTTCCATATTTTCCTTGGTCATGCGAAAGGGAAATATGTGAACACTGAAGTGCTTCTGGCCTTGAAGAAAAGCCTGATAAGCAAGTAAATAAATTTCCTCGACTTGAAGATTACCCATTGCGAAACATCCCTGAGAAATGCACTTACCATGCACCATAATGTCGCCGCCGGTGCGCTGGTTCTCGCGATCAACTACATTGGGATAACCGATGTCGAAGGAAAGATGATATCTGCTGGCTGGATTGAGCTGGCCACCAGAAACGGTGTAAAAACCTTCTGGGCTTTGCATATCGCCTTCGCGCAACTTAGGGCCAACAGACCCAGAATAGGTACAGATAGGATAAATCTTAAATAGCTCAAATTTATTTACTTTTTGCACCCATACTTCCATCTGTTTTGAGAGCTTAAAAATGCGGATAAACACCGGATCGCCAAGTCGTAGCCCTTTAGCTTTGAGCTGCCGCAGGACTCGAGGCTGGGCATTGGCCATGTACGTTTCGGCCTTAGGACTGGTGGGAGGATATCCGTCCAGCAGCTGCGCGGAGGACAAGACGGGAACAAGAAAAAAAGCCGCTCCCAGCAGGAGAGGGGCAAACAGGGTGCGAAGGCGCATGTCTGTTTGTTGGTGAATGTTAGGATTGATTCAGACGACCTGTTTCGCCTTAGCGGTTGTCGCACATTTGACCAACATTGATCAGCAAAAGCTATTTACCGGATGGCTCTGGTTACAGCAATTCATCGCGTTGCTGCGATAATTTTTCTATTTTATCAGTATCAACCTTCATGTAAATCTGAATAAATAAATCACCGAGATTGCTTCTTGTGTGCGGTATCAGCATATCATTTTCTGTCTCATACGAAGTAATAGCTCGTTGCAAATCAGCGTCATATTTTTTATCTATTTTACCGTTATAGTGATTCAATTCTTTCAACATCAGCTTGAGATATTTAATTCGTTCATGCTCATCAAGCGCAAGCCATTTCTGATATGCCGATACGGTCGCGTCAGGATTTGGCCCATCTACTGCAAAGCAAGGAGAAAAATCAATTTGCTTATATATGCCCCTAAGTGTCCATAATACTGCGGCTTCAATCAGCGTTCGTTGTGCACCGTGTAAACCTTCTTTCAGTTTAGACTGCGCTGCAAAACTCATAGAACCTTCGCCGTAGCCAAAACCAATAGAAAATTTGTCTGATTCAGTATAGCTATTGAGCGTCAGTGTCGTAGCGGCACCAACCGTATTTTTGAAGGCATCACCTAAATACACAGCCAACGACAGGCTTCTTGAAGCTCTGGAAATGCCGTATTCAATTTCTGCTTGCCCATGACTGCCAGTTGTTTCTGCGCCGCTGCCTGATCCTTTATTCATGTAATCAGAGGAATCATTTTGGGTATATACCCCTTTCACTCTGATTGCAGCTGAGGCACCGTACATTTTGGTCATATCCCGCATATAAATGGGATCAAGCATTCCGAACTTATTTTCATCCGCCAAACCAACGGGCATTGAATAAGGAATGACCATCTTTTTATGAGAGAGGCTTCTTCTGATGATAGCCTCAAAATCATATTTTCCACTATCAGCCAGCGGCCCGTTTTCTCTTGCATATCTACCGGTCAATATCTTACTGTCCGGTACGACAGGAACTGTGCCATCGTAGAAATCGTCAACCAATAGTAAAATAGCTGGAGTTTCAGATTTATTGATTTCCCGCCCCATACATTTCAAAGTTTCTGTCAGATTTGTGGAGGCAGGATGCGGTGTTTCAGCAGTAATATTGGACATCGAAGAATTAACATTAGAGCAGCCACTATTCGCAAGCAGAAAAAAGCCGCTCAAGCATACTGTTCCAATGAATATACTCCTTTGTCTTTGCATAGAAATATTATTGAGCCTAATGCGAAAGCTGTATAAACAGGTTCAAACGCATGGCAACCATCAGGTCGGAATTTCAGCAGAAAATAAAAAAACTACGTAAGCAGAAAAAAAGTCAGCGTCGTTGATATGAGTTACAAAAAAGATTTAGGATGTAGCAGCAAAACAGAATGAAGCTTATTTTCTGTAATCATCTACTGGCATTCAAACACAATTGTATTGACATCAATATATTGAAAGGAATCTCCTGAGCCTTCATTGTAGTTTCCATAGAAAATACACTTGGGTTCAATCGGATTATCAACAATGATATTTCCTTCAGGTAGCAAATACCCATTCGTTTCAGGAGCTATGCTGCTTTCACGGCTTTCTGCTGTATTTTGCTTAAGAACGCTATTTTTTTGGTTCAGTACAGAATTTATGCTTGGATTCATCTGCACATCAGGTATGACCACTTTTTTGATTTCTGCCGCACAGATTCCATGCCAGAGAGCAATGATACAAATGGGGATAAAATATTTTTTCATAACAGCACCTTGAGGCTGACAATTTTTCAATTGCAGGAATCGCAGCTTGTTATAACGTTAATGCCTTGAATTCCGCCACTGGTGTTACGAGAAGTTAGCGTGACTACGCCGTTGATGATCGCCATTTGAGATATTGCATCTGCGCTGCCACGATAAATATTAACTCCTTGCACAACGTTATCTCCCTCTGAAGTTATCAGCGAAAGATCATATTCGATTGATGCAACCTGAACGGCTTTTCCGCTGTAAGAAGAATTAGTGATCACGTTGATCCCCTGCGTGCTGCTACTGTCACTGTATGATTCTAAATTAAGTTCACTGCCGACTTGAACACCCTGAAATAAACCCGCATCATAGGCATCTGTAAATTGATCGAAGACAGTAAAATCTGCACATACAGCTATCAACGGATTAAACAATATCCCTGCCAAGGATACGATTAAACATATTTCTTTTACCATCACAGATTCCTCCTGGCAGTCGGGATATGCTCCGTAACGTATCCTCCTTACTCAAAGGCGGCTGCGGAACATCACAACCTTATTGCGGCAAGCCTAATCTGTCAAGCCAACGACATGTGCCTTTAGCCTGTAACTACTCAGAATAAAATAATTGGCATCAGGACAGGAGAAAATTCGGATGATATAAACTCCGATTCCAAGTTTTTCCTGTCTCCGTCCACTCATTCACAGTTTGTCACGCAAGCGGTTACAAGATTGATACCTTGCACAACATCAGCACTATTTGAAGAAGTGATAGCTACCGCACCAGTTACAGATGTACCCTGTACCATCATTACAGGCACTTCCCCACGAAACACGTTGACACCCTGACGTATTCCTGTTCCAGCACTGGTGGAAAGTTCAATACCAGTATCAGCAGACACCTTTTGATGAAGCTCAGGAGAGCTTGCAAACGTGTTACCGATCACTACGTTACCGCCGAAAACGCCACTGTCGGCATAACTTGAGTCGATGGAAAGTTTATCGCCGCTGACCGCTAATCCTTGAGCGATACCCTCAACGATACCTGCGAAGGGATCGAATTCCGCCATAGCTGCTTGGGGATAAAGGGCTAAACCTAATGCTACTGCAAAACTAATTTTTTTCCACATGGTTATCTCCTTTTGACTAAAAAAAGCAAGTGAAAAGCAAAAACTTTTGCCTTTTTCTTACTTCCAGTATAAATCAACAGACCAAGCAAATCAAGTGAAAAAGCAAAAAAACTTAATAAGATGCACCGCAAAGTAGGACTTTACGTCCTACTTGTTTCCTGTATATAAAAAGTTGAGTTTTTCCGCCTCTCGGCAGCCTGTGATGCTTTTCAAAAGAGTCAGTACCATGAGTTACGCAGTTGGTAAGAATCAGTCAAACTTCGACTGACTATAAATAGTTTTTTGAACCGGTAAAGTTTTTTGAACTTCGTGCTTGACAGAAACGTTTTTTTCACATATCCTGTTAAGGAAGAGATATTTCAAAGCAGGTAACTGGCGCGGAGGAAAGCCCGGACATAGTGTTGGCGGCGGCCAGAGTTTCCTGTTTTCCTGTTATGGAGAAAAAACTATGAAAATAACATTTCGCATTATAGCCCCGCTTTTGTTAGGCTGCGCTTTACTGGTTTCCAGCCTTGTTTCAGCAGAAGAAATGTTAACCTGCGGTGGCGACAGCGGACATCGTCCTGCTGTCCGTAAAATTAAAGCAACGGTGGATGCACCGGGGATTGCCATTAAAACAGGCAGCGAGGCCGAACAAGATCAGTGGACGTATAACATCACCAATACTGGCAACGTCAAGCTGACTAATGTCCAAGTGACTGACGAGCGGTTCACCAAAATCAGCTGTCAGCATGATGTGTTAGATGTAGGTGAATCAATGGGGTGTACTGCATCTGGGCCATCAGAAATTGCCGAGACTACGAACATGGGTTGCGCGGTTGCTGATCATGTCGTTTACAACGAAGTTGGCGTAACCGTGACAACCAAGGGTGATTGCGTTGCCGCAATGCACTAATCTGGTAAACTGCATCACAGTTAGTTATACAGCTAAAAATTTTGCTCCGTTCAAAGGGACACTTCGTTGATCAACGGAGAGTCCCTTGTTTAATTTCAGCCTATTAAAGCCCACCTGTTTGTGCCATAGCATTACTCATTCTTAGATAACCCATGAGTCATCCTTCCCTCCTTATTGCCGGAACCCACTCTGGTTGCGGTAAAACCACTGTCACCCTCGGCATCATGGCAGCACTACGCCAGCGCGGGTTCACGGTGCAGCCCTTCAAGTGCGGCCCGGATTTCATCGACCCTACCCTGCATCTATTAGCCACTGGGCAGATTTCGCGCAACCTTGACATCCGCATGTGTGGCCCAGAGTACGTGCGGCAAGTCTTCGCCAGCCATGCTCCGACAACGGACGGCGCGGCTATCTCGGTGATCGAAGGAGTGATGGGCCTCTTTGATGGCGGCAGTGGCTCTGCGGCAGAACTGGCTGTGCTGCTCAACGTACCGGTGTTGCTGGTGTTAGATGTGTGTGCGGCAGCAGAGAGTGCAGCAGCCGTGGTCAAGGGTTTCGAGAGCCTTGATCCTCGCGTCCAGCTGGCTGGGGTGATCTTCAATCAGGTGGGCAGTACAAAACATTTCCAAATGGTGAGCGAGGCGGTCAAGGCGCATTGCCAAGCGGAGATCATCGGCTCGCTGCCCCGTGAAACCGGCATCAGCCTGCCCTCGCGTCACCTTGGCCTGCATCTTGGCACTGAGGTTGCTCTCAATCGACAACAGCTGATTAGTCTGATCGAAAAGCATCTTGACCTTGACCGTCTCATTCAGATAGCTGGAGAAGCCCAAGTTCCCGCAGTGCCGCCTATCACTCTACCATCAAAACCGGGCGGCAAAGTGCGTCTCGGTTTAGCTTGGGACGAGGCATTTTGTTTTTATTATCAAGACAACCTCGACCTGCTCACCGCTGCTGGAGCCGAGCTTGTTCTCTTTAGCCCTCTGCACGACAAGGTACTCCCAGAAAACGTAGATGGCCTCTATTTCGGCGGCGGTTATCCTGAGTTGTACGCGGCGCAGCTTGCTGCTAACCGGACGTTGCGCGAGCAAATTTTAGTCTTTTCTCGCGCAGGCAGGCCAGTGTATGGTGAATGCGGTGGTTTCATGTACCTGTGCGAGGCAATTGTTGATAACGAAGGCCACCAACAACCAATGGTCGGGGTTTATCCAGTAATCACCCGCATGAGTCAGCGACTACGGCGACTCGGTTACTGCGAGGCAGAGCTACGCGAAGACAGTTTGCTTGGCTCGGCTGGCAGCCTTCTCTACGGCCACGAATTCCATTACTCCGAGATTGACCCCATGCCTGAGCAAGTGCGGCGCATCTACACGCTCGATGACGGCAGAGCTGAAGGCTATTTGATCAACAAAACCTTAGCCGGGTATGTCCACCTGCACTGGGGCAGAACCCCGGAAGCAGCGAAGCAGTTTGTTCAGGCGATGGTTGATAATTCATAGCAGCAGGCCGTAACGAACGAAGAAGTATTGAGAAAGTACAAGAGGCTGCCACAAGGCGGCTTTTTTTTATTGCTAATCTTACGCATTCCCGGTAGTGGTAAAGATGAAGTATTTTCTAATTGGTCGCATCTCGGCCTTTCAGCTATCTCCTGCGGAGGACAGGAAATCATGATTGAATCTATC